>JANNJO010000044.1:0-23068 GCA_031395755.1 Acidobacteriota bacterium | reverse complement strand
GCAGCGATGTGCTCAAGGCGCTGGCGCTTGGCGCCGATGCCGTGTGGCTGGGACGCGCGGCACGGTGGGCACTCGGCGCATTCGGACCCGTGGGCGTGCAGAAACTGCTGACGGACATCATCTTCAAAGAGCTGGTCGATGCCGCGGCAGCGACAGGGCGGACGTCGCTCGCGTCGATCGATGCGAGCATCATCAAACAGAATTGGCCGTAGGTCTGCACGCCAACGGGCCCGAACGCGCCGAGCGCCCACCGCGTCGCGCGGCCGAGCCACACGGCATCGGCGCCGAGCGCCAGCGCCTTGAGCACATCGCTGCCGCGGCGGAAGCCGCTGTCGATCATCACCGGGATCCTGCCGTTCACCGCCGCCACGATCTCCGGCAATGCTTCGAGCGTCGAGGGACCGTAGTCCATCGAGCGACCGCCGTGATTCGACACGACGAGGCCGTTGAAGCCTCGCTCGACGCACAACCGCGCGTCCTCGTGGGTGACGATGCCTTTGACGATGATGGGGACTTTGATGAATTTCCTGATCTCGTCCAGATACTCCCAGGTGTACCAGAGACGGCCCGCGCCAATGCGGTACGCCTGAGGCCCGACCCGCGCGGGTGCCGGTGGCGGCGGCGCGCCGGCGGCGCCGGCCGAGCCCGGCACAGCGGCGCCTCGTCCGATCGTCGCCGTGCCCGCAGCTTCGGGATCGTTGGCCGGACCGCCTGCGCCGGCGCCACGCCCCGCGCCACCGGCGCGCCCCGCCCCGCCCGTGCGGCCGCCGAGATTGCGATCGTGCTGACTGCGCTCGTAGAACGACGCCTGCTGGTCCACGGTGACGACGATGGCCGTGTAGCCCGCCGCCTGCGCGCGCTCGAGCAGCTCTCGGCTGGCGTTCATGTCCTGGCGCGGATAGAACTGCCACCAGAGCTGGCCCTGTGCGCCCTTCGCCACCTGCTCGATCGACTGGCTCGAGTTGATGCTGAGGCACATCGGCGTGTTCGACGAGAGCATGGCCGCGCGATACATGCCCGCCTCGCCGTCGGGATGCAGCGCGACCTGCGTCGCCGTCGGCGCGATCACAACGGGATACGTCAGCTTGAGGTCGAGCAGCTGAGACGAGAGATCAACGGAGGCTGGATCGACGGCGCGCCCGGGCAGCAGATCGACCCAGTCGAACGCCTGCCGGTTCCGCCGCAGGTTCCACTCTCCGCCGTCCCCGTGCGCGGTGTAATCGTAGACGGCCTGCGGGACGTTCGCGAACATCACCGGTTCGAAGTCGAACGCCGTCAACATTTCGTTGAGCCCCGGCGATCGCCTGTGCTGGGTAAAGGGGCGCGGATCGAGCTGCGCGTGAAGAAGCGGCGACCCGGCAACAAGGCCCGCAAGCCCTGCGAGCGCCTTGCGCCGGGACAGTGAGTTCTGCCACTGACGTTCTCTGTTCCCCATGTTTACCCCTTGCCCCTCGCCCCTTACCGCTGGCAGGTTCAGTTATTCGTCGTCGCCTTCGTCGGAATCGGGCCGTGCACTTTGATCGCCGTGCGATCGAGCGACTTCAGGTTCGGCTTGCCGCACATGCCCATGTAGCGGGCCAGCTCGGTTTGGGCCATCTCCACAACGCTCCGCACGCCGGCTTCGCCGTAGGCCGCGAGGCCCCACATGACCGGCCGCCCGAGCAGCACGCCCTGCGCGCCAAAGGCGAGCGCCTTGAGGATGTCCGTACCACGGCGGAACGATCCGTCCGTGAGGACCGGCACCTTGCCGCCGACCGCATCGATAATGTTCGGCAGCGCGAGAATCATCGCGTCCTTGTTCGTCAGCAGCCCTCCGAAGTTCGACGCCACGATACCCTGCACATTGTGCTGGAGCGCCGCGGCCGCCTCTGCCGGCGTGGCAATCCCCTTTACGATCACCGGAACGCTGACCCCCTGCCTGATGGCGTCGACGGCCGACCAGCTAATCGAGCTCGCGGTCGCCGATCGAGCACCGTTCGCCGCGTGCGACGCGCCGACGGTGATGACGATCGCTTTCGCGCCCGCCTTGATTGCATCCTGGACCTGGGATTTCGCCGCCGAGTCGGTCGCGTACACCTGGTACCAGAAAGAAGGCTTCGCCACCGCGGCGATATCGGCCAGCGGCACACACGAGCGGCTGCTGACGATCATCAGCGCCTTTCCCGCGGCAGCGCCCTTGGCGGTGGCCAGCTCGGCGTCCGGATGGAAGCGTTTCTGATCGGCAATCGGTGCCACGATGATCGGCGTGAAGTGTGTTTCACCGAAGAGCGTGACGCTCAGATTCATATCGGTCGTCGGAATGTTCATCCGGGGCCGCAGCGTGATGCGGTCGAGCAGCGCGCGATCACCGCCGGCGATCAGCGCGAAGGTCGCCGGCTGCAGCTTCTTCTTGGCTTCGTCCTCGAACTCGAGGATGTTCACGATCTCTTCGCGCGGCGCCACCCGCACCAGCACCGGCGGCTCCCACGGTGCGCGCTCGCGCGGCCCCTGTCCGCTCGCGATCTTCGAGCCGGCGACGGTTCCCGCCACGATGGCGCCGACGCTACCGAGCGCCTGGCGTCTGCTGACTTTGTGGTCGCTCATAGTTTCCTCACTCAGGTCCGGCTGAAGCCGGATACGTCGCACTGTTATACGTCTTAGACGAAGTTGGTTTTGACCGCGGTTTTGTCGATCGACTTCAACGTTGCCCGCCCGGCGTACGCCGCAGCGTGCACAAGCTCCGCCTGCAGCACCTCGATGAGTCGCTGGACGCCCTCGGCGCCGAACGCGCCCAGGCCCCATCGCGCCGCACGGCCGAGTGCGACCGCATCGGCGCCAAGAGCGATGGCTTTAAAGACGTCGCTGCCCCGCCGGAAGCCGCTGTCGATCATCACCGGGAACTGCCTGTTCACGACCGCGACGATTTCGGGAAGCACCTCGAGTGTGGACGGCCCGTAGTCCATCGACCGTCCGCCGTGGTTCGACACGATGATGCCGTCTACGCCTTCCTTGACGCAGATCTCGGCGTCCTCGGCGGTGACGATGCCCTTGAGGATGACGGGGACCTTGATGACCTTACGCACTTGGTCGATGTACTCCCAGCTGTACCAGAGCCGGCGATTCGACACGCGATACTTCGTAAACGACGGGAATTTTCCGATGCCGGACTCGCCGGTACCGATCGTCGGGATGGCCGCGCCGGATTCCAGTGCGGCTGCCGCCGCCGCTGCGGCCGCGTTGCCACCGCCGCCACGCCCGCCGCCGGGGGTGGCGACCACGCCTCCGAGGTGTCGGTCATGCAAATCGCGCTCGTACACCGACGCCTGCTGGTCGACGGTGATGATGATGGCTTTTGCGCCGAGGTCCTGGAACATCTGCAGCTGTTTGGCAGACGCGCCGAGGTCGGGAATCGGATAGAACTGCTGCCAGCGCGGGCCGGTGGCGGCCGGCGCAATCTTCTGATGGGGCACCGTGGTGCCGCTGGCAAACGAGGCGAGCGCGTTGGCCGCCGTGGCGCCTCGATACATGCCGATCTCGCCGTCCGGATGCAGCGCGCCCTGCCCCGAGCTCGGCGCCGTGAAGATCGGAAACGCCATCTTCACGCCGAGAATCTCCGACGACATATCGACCGATTTCGGATCGACGGCTTTGCCGGGAACGATATCGACCCAGTCGAACACCTGACGGTTGCGCCTGAGGTTCCACTCGCTGCCGTCGCCATGCGCCATGTAGTCGTAGGGCTCGAGCGTCATGTTGCGGTAGCACAGCGCTTCGAAGTCAAAGGCATCGACCAGCTCATCGAGTCGCGGCACCCGCTTGTGACCTATGAGGCTGTGCGGATCGATCTGAGCATTCAACAGCGGCGATGCCGCAAACATCCCGGCAAAGCTGGCCAACGCCTTGCGCCGGCTCAGACTGAACCGCCATCGGTCCTCGATCAATCCCATAGAATGTTCTCCAGAGCGATGTTTCACGTCATTGTAGCCGTTCTCTCCGTGTTTGGGGCGCTCTGGACGCTGGCGATCTGGCTCGTTGGCGGGTTCACGATCGCGCTCCCGGGCATGACGATCCAGTCGCACGATCCGTTTCGCCCCCTCGCGCTGGCGGCCATCGCCGCCCTCATCTACGTCTCGACCTCGGGACCGATTGTTATACGCCGTTTAATCACACCGTGGGCCATTCTGCTGGCGCTCTGCCCCGCTGTCGCGGGCATCGCGCGGAATTCCTGGACCGCCGGCGGCGCCGACTCGTACGCGTACGTATCGCAGGCTGAACTCTGGTCGCAGGGCCGCCTCGTCGTGCCGGTTCCGCTGGCGGCCACCGCCCCATGGCCAGATGCCGTGTGGACCTTCGCGCCGCATGGCTTCCGCCCCGCGGTTGCCAATGCCGCGATCGTGCCGGTAACTGCGCCGGGCCTTCCTCTAATCATGGCGGCTGCGAAGACGGTGGCCGGCCACTGCGCGATGTTCCTCATCACGCCGTTGAGCGGCGCGCTGCTGGTATGGCTGACGTTCGCGATCGGCCGGCGTCTGGACGCCGAGGTCATGGGCCTGGTGGGCGCATGGCTCGTGGCGACGAGCCCGGCCGTGCTGGCGATGCTCGTCTCGCCTATGAGCGACGTTCCGGCTGCGGCGCTATGGGCCGCGGCAATTTTTTTCACGCTCGGCCGCTCGCCGAAATCGGCAGCCGCCGCCGGCCTCTCGGCATCGGCCGCGATTCTGGTGCGGCCGAACCTGGCGCCCCTCGCCGCAATACTGGTGCTCTGGAAATTCTGGTCAGAGCGGAGCGTCAACCCTGTCGCGCTGATGATCGCAGGCACATTGCCCGGATGCGTGTTCATCGCCTGGCTCAACAACTCGCTCTACGGCTCACCGCTCGCGTCAGGGTACGGTTCGCTGTCGAACCTGTTTTCGATGGCGAATGTGCCGACGAACTTCCAGCGCTACGGAGGATGGCTGATCGACAGCCAGACGCCGCTGGTCGTGCTCGGCATCGCCGCCCTGATCGTGCCTCTGAAAATCGTCTGGCCGACGCCGGCCCGGCAGCGGGCCGCCACGTTGCTGGGCGCAAACGTCGTCACCGTGTGGGCGCTGTATCTGATCTACACACCGTACGAGGCGTGGTGGTTCCTCAGATTCCTGCTTCCATGCTGGCCGGCGATCTGCCTGGGCACCGCCGCCGTGTTCGTTCGCATGGCGCAGAGCCGGCGGGTACTCGTGCGGGTCGCGGCGATGGCGATGATCCTGGGGCTTGGCGTCTACGGCATCCGCTTCGCCGTCCGCAACGGTGCGTTTCCGACGGGTGAGGGTGATCATCGGTACGTCAGCCTCGCGAAGCTCGTTGAAGAGGCGACCGATCCGTCGTCGGTGATCTTCGCCGGGCAGCACAGCGGACCGACGCGCTACTACGCCGGACGTGTGATCGTGAGGTTCGATCTCCTGAACCGCGCGTGGCTCGATCGCGCCGTGCAGTGGTTGAACACCCAAGGCCGCCGTCCGTATTTCCTGCTCGAGGAATGGGAGATGCCGCTCTTTCAGGAGCGTTTCGCGCCGGCCAGCAGGCTGGGCTCGCTCGCCCTCGCTCCGGTGATGGCGTATCGCGCGCCTGGGGTGCCTGGTGCGATTTACCTGTTCGATCCTGCGCGACCCGATGGCGGCATGCTCAACTCGGTGCCGCCGGCGGCGGCGCGCGCCAAGTGCGTGGCGCCGTCGCCTTTGCTATACTGGCGATGATCCGATGAACGTGCGGGCTCTCGCGATTCTGCTGGCTGCGATGCTGCTCGCCGCTTCTCCGGCTGCTCAGCTCCCCGCCGTGTCATGGACGTGCCCGATGCACGCGGATGTGCTCGACGACAAGAAGGGTACGTGCCACATCTGCGGCATGGCTCTGGAACCGGTGCGGCTGGTCACAATGTACACGTGCCCGGTCCATGCGGTGATCGAACAACCGAAGCCGGGCAAGTGCCGCATCTGCGCGCGCGATCTCGTGCAGATGACCGCGGCGCTCACGTTCACCTGCGCGGGCTTTCGCGACATCAGTCAGATAGAGCCTGGCAAGTGCCCGGACGGATCCGCGATGGTCGCCCGATACGCGCAGCGCGCACACGGGGATCACAACCCGAAGCATGGCGGCATTTTTTTTATGGCGCCAGACACCTGGCACCACCTTGAAGGCACGTACCCCGCCGCCGGCCGCTTCCGCGTGTTCGTCTACAACGACTACTCCAAACCGCTGAGCCTCGCGGAGGCCCGCAAGGTTCGGGGTCGAGTGATCATGAAGGAAGGCTTCGATCCCAAAACAGGCGCCGCGCGCGAGCTCGCGTCGGCTCCACTGGTGCTTGCGCGCAACGGCGCGTTCTTCGAGGCCCGAATCGATCCGGTCGCCCTGCCGGCGAAGCTGACGGCCAAGATTTCGTTCAGGTCCGACGACAAGGAAAGCCGCTTCGATTTCACTTTCGCGGCGTTCACGAAAGATCTCCCCGCATCGACGCCGGATGCGCTGAGGTCGTCGCAGGCGGAAGTCCGGCTTAAGCCGGACCTGACCTCAGCGAAACCTGATGCCCTGCTCGTCGATCTCAAAGCGAAGCAGGCGGAAGTCGCCGCGCTCGTGAAGAGCGGAAACTTCGCCGCCATTTACGTGCCCGCCTTGCAGGCCAAGGACGCAGCGCTCGAAGTGCAGACGCGGCACGGCGGCACTGCCGGCATCGACCATGACGCGCTCGAAGGCACCGTGAAACAAATCGTCCTCGCCGCCTATCAGCTCGACACCTACGGCGATGTCGGCGACCGCCCGAAAGTTCAGGAAGCGTTCACGGCCTTCAGTACCGCGATCTGGGCTCTGGATGCGCTCGTCGCACGGGGTCGCTGATGAGACGCGGCGCGGCGGCTGTCCTGTTCGCGGCTGTGCTGCTCACGCAGCCGGGCGAGGCGCATAAAGGCATCACCTCAAAATTCACGTACCACGTCGAGGTCTATCCGATCTTTTTGAACCGCTGCGGCCGTTGTCACGTCGATGGCGGCGTCGGTCCGATGTCGCTGCTGAAATACGAAGACGCCTTTCCGTGGGCCGAGTCGCTGCGCTCCGAGCTGTTGGGGGTGTCAGATAACTTGCCTCGCCTCGCGCCGAGGCCCGAACATGCCCTGACCGACCTCGAGATCGCGGCCGACGCGGCGATCGAACGGCTGAAACGCGAAGGCCCGACGGCCAAGGAAGTCCCCGCAGGGCCGGAGGCGGGAGACTTCGTCAAAGCGGCCCATCGTCAGATCTCTGCCCGCGAGCTCGACATCATCCTCGATTGGGCCACCGGCGGCACGCCCGAAGGCAACACAGCCAACGCCGCGACGCCCGTGGCGTGGAGAAATGACTGGACGCACGGCACACCGGACCTCTCGGTGGCAATGGCGAGGCCATTCGACATGCCGGCCGACACGCTCGAGTCGACCAGGGAGTTCGTGTTGCCGATGCCCATCGCCCTTCCGCGCGCGGCGGCCCGGTTCGACCTCCTCCCCGGCAATCCGTCGATTGTGCGGAGCGCTACGGTGTCGATTCGATCGAAGGACGGCCAGATTCGCGCGCTCGGCACATGGTTTCCCCGGCAGACGCCGGTGCCTCTTGCCTTGAAGCCCGTCGTCCGCCTGGAGCCCGGCGCCGAAGTCATCGCGCGCATTCACTACAAGAAAACCTGGAAGTCCGAAGGCCAGCCGATGAGCGACCGGTCGACCATCGGGTTCTACTTCCCCGACTGACGCCTGATAGCTGGTAGCTGATATGTCCAACGTCGGAGTGATCGGGCTCGGCGCGATGGGCACACCCATGGCGCGCAACCTTCTGAAGGCTGGGCACACAGTCACCGTCTACGCGCGGCGACCGGAAAGGATGGCGCCGCTGGTCGACGCCGGCGCGAGAGCCGCCTCGTCGGCAGCCGAAGTCGCATCCCTCAGCGACGTCACGATTACCATGGTCATCGACACGGCGGCCGTCGAGGCCGTGACGCTGGGCCCGCGCGGCATCGCGGAAGGCGCTCGGTCCGGATCGGTGGTCATCGATCACAGCACGATCGACCCGGACGGCGCCCGCCGAATCGCATCTGCGCTGAAAGCGCGTGGCATCGACATGCTCGATGCGCCCGTGTCCGGCGGAGTTGCGGTGGCCGAAGCGGGCGTCCTCTCGATCATGGCTGGCGGCGACGAGGCTTTGCTCGAGCGCTGCCGCCCGATTCTCGAATGTTATGGCAGGAGCATCGTGCATATCGGACCGAGCGGCGCCGGCCAGGTGGCGAAGGCCTGCAATCAGATCTGCACAATCGTCAACACGCTGGGCGCGGCCGAAGCCATGCTGATGGCCGAGCGGGCCGGCGTCGATCCCGCCAAAGTGAAGGACGTGCTGATGACCGGGTTCGGCGCCAGCCGCATGCTCGACCTCCAGGCTCCCAAGATGATCGCGCGCGATTTCGATGGAAAAGTCGAATCCCGCCTCCACTACAAGGACATCCACATCGTCCTGGCGATGGCTCGCGGGCTGGGCATCGAGCTGCCAGCGAGCGCCGCCGCCGCCCGGGTTCTGAGCGAGCTTCAGAATCGCGGCGGTGCGAAGAAGGATACTGCCGCCGTATTCACGGTCTTAGCTAATCCCTAAACTAATCCCTGATCCCTGATCCCTAATCCCTAGTCATGTTCATCCCGCCTCAGGGCTTCCGGCACGCGGCGGCGCTGCTCCTCACGAACCGGGTACGGGCGATCCCGCATGATGCCTCGCCGCATCTGATCGCAGACGCACTTGCGCGGCTCGCGGATGAGCTCGTGGCGCTGGCCGCCGACACGCGGGTATCAGCTGAGGCGAAAGACTGGTTACGCGACGAATACGGTCGCGCGATCGATCGGCTTCCACACGCGTTCGATGTCGCGGCGGCTAAAGCCCACGCCGGCCTCGTCATCGCGCGCGTGAGCGCCGGCACTCGCGAGACTGAGCGGCGCGATCTCTTCCTTGTTTATGTTCCTGAAGATCGACTGCCTCTCGCTGCGCCTCTCGCCATCGAGCTGACCAAGCGGCGCGTGTCGGTTGCGTTCAGCGAGTACGAAGTCGGCTCGCAGGAGGAGCTCGCGACGGCCGTGGAGCACGGTATGGCGAACCACGGAGCAGGGGTGCTTTTGCAAACACTGGGGTTCGAGCGGGCGGGGCTCCGGCTGGCGCCTCCTCTTCCCGACAGGCTTACGATCCTCAACCGCCCAGAAGAGCCTTCAACAGCAGGGGATCTGGCAGGCTTGGCAGCTCGCCTCACGGCAACAATTGTCAAAAATCTGGACAAGATCGGCCGCTGATTCCCCCGAAATTCAGGCATTCCATTTGCAAACCACCGGGGCACTATGGCGTCAGAGAAACAGACGACAGATGGGCACTCGGACAGTGTGGCGACTGGTATCCCTGGCCTCGATTATCTGCTGCGAGGCGGACTGCCGGCTCATCGTATCCACCTCGTTGAAGGACACCCTGGCGCCGGCAAAACGACCTTCGGTATGCAGTTTCTTCTCGACGGGCTGAAGCACGGGGAATCGTGCATGTACATCACGCTCTCGGAGACCGAGGATGAGCTGAGAGCAAATGCCGCGTCCCACGGATGGAGCCTCGACGGTATCCACATCCAGGAGCTGCAAGCGGCCGAGAATCTCCGGCCCGAAGAGCAGTACACGCTGTTCCACCCCGCCGAAATAGAGCTCGGCGATCTGGTGCGCAGCGTGTTCGAGGCCGTCGAGAAGTTCAAGCCGGCTCGCGCCGTGCTCGACTCCGTGTCGGACATGCGCCTGCTGGCGAGGGATTCACTCCGCTATCGCCGCCAGATTCTCGGGCTGAAGCAGTTCTTCGTCGGACGGGGCTGCACGCTGCTGCTGTTGAACGAGAACGCGGCGAACGATGCCGACCCGCATATTCAAAGCCTCTCGCACGGCGTTATCCGGCTGGAACACGCGGTCCAGGACTTCGGCGTGGTGCGTCGCCGGCTGCAGATCTCGAAGCTGCGAGGTGTGTCGTACGTCGGCGGTTACCACGACTTCGGGATTCAGACCGGGGGCATTCGGGTGTTCCCGCGCCTCGAAAACCGCCGGCAGAGCCGGCCGCTGCCGAAAGACACGCTGAAAAGCGGGATTAAGGAAGTCGACTCCCTGCTGGGCACCGGCGTCCCGATGGGCACCTGCACGCTCATCCTCGGCCCTTCCGGGGTTGGCAAGTCGACCCTCACCGCGCAGTACCTGTCGGCGGCCGCCTCAAAAGGTATCTGCAGCGCGGCGTTTCTCTTCGACGAGCAGCGCGTCACCTTCCTCAACCGCGGGGATATGCTTGGCATGAACATCTCCCAGCACGCCAGAGACAATCTCATCAGGATTGCGAAGATCGAGCCCGGGTCGATGTCGCCCGGGGAGTTCAGTCACAGCGTACGCAAGGCGGTCGAGGATGATGGCGTGCGGGTCGTGCTGATTGACAGCCTGACTGGTTACCTGACCGCGATTCCTGAGAGGGAGGCGGCGGTGGTCCGGCTTCACGAGCTCACGTCGTATCTCGCGAGTGCGGGCGTGGCGACCTTCCTCACCGTCGCGCAGCAAGGCATGCTCGGGCAGAGTATGGTCTCGCCCATCGACGTCAGCTACATTGCCGACACCATCTTCATGATGCGGTTCTTCGAGGCGGAAGGCAAAGTCCACAAGGCGCTGTCGGTCGTCAAAAAGCGCACTGGGCTGCACGAGACGAGCATCCGTGAATTTGCCATCAAGGACAACCGCATCAAGGTTGGCGACCCGCTGACCCAATTCAGGGGGGTCCTGGGCGGTATCCCCGAGTACGTCGGGCACTCACTCGACGAGCCCAGGATGCGGAAGAAGGCATGAGCGCCGAAGCGCATGATGCTCGGCTCGACGAGCGCATTCTGATCTTCGCGCCGGTCGGCAAGGATGCGCCGCTCACGCTCGACGTGCTCACTCGGGCCGAACTCGTCGGCTGCGTTTGCCAGACCGCACCCGGTCTCTGCGCCGAGTTCGTCAAAGGCGCCGCCGTCATCATCCTCACCGAGGAGGCTCTCGAAGATTCCGCCATCGGTGAGCTGATGGAATGCCTCCGCTCGCAGCCGGCCTGGTCCGATGTGCCCATCCTGCTCTTCGCCGACGCGGAGCGGTCCGAGATCTACCTTCGCACGCTCCGCCTTCTCGAAGGACTTCGCAACGTCGTCCTGCTGGAGCGCCCCATCCGGCTCGGCGCGGCGCTCAGCCTCATTCGAAGCGCCATGCGCGGACGGCAGCGGCAGTACGAGCTGCGCGATCTCTTGAACGCGCTCGCAGACGCGCGCGAGGAGGCGGAAAAGGCCAACCGGCTCAAGGACGAATTTCTGGCGACGCTCTCGCACGAGCTGCGTACGCCGCTGAACGCCATCCTCGGCTGGACGAAGATGCTGAGGGACGGCAACGTGCAGCCTCAGCACGTGATGCGCGCGCTCGATACGATTCACCGCAACGCCACGGCGCAGGTCCAGATCGTCGACGACCTGCTCGACGTCTCGCGTATCGTGCGCGGCAGCGTGCAGTTCGCTCCGAAGCTGATGCCCCTCGGGCCGCTGGTCACCCAGGCGGTCGAATCCATCACGCCGACCGCGGATGCCAAAGGCGTCAGCATTGCGATCTCACTGCCGCCCGACCCGCTTTTCGCGTGGGCGGATCACGACCGGCTGCAGCAGGTGCTCTGGAACCTGCTCACGAACGCGGTGAAGTTCACCCCGACTGGCGGCCGCGTCGAGGTGGTGATGCACACCGATGGCACGGACGTGCGCATAAACATTGTGGACACGGGGAGTGGCATCTCGCCGGCGTTCCTGCCGCACGTGTTCGAGCGGTTCCGCCAGGCGGATGGCAGCTCGACCCGCACGCACGGAGGCCTCGGGCTCGGCCTTGCGATCGTCCGGCACCTCGTGGAGTTGCATGGCGGCCGGCTGACCGCCGAGAGCGCCGGCGAAGGAAAAGGCTCTACGTTCACCGTGTACCTGCCCTCGCGCGAGACCGCGCAGGGTGCAGCGGTGACCCTACCGGCCGACCAGCGGCCGCGCGCGCGGGCGATCGATCTCGAAGGCGCGCACATCCTGATTGTCGACGATGAGCGCGACGCGCGCGAGCTGCTGCGAGCGATGCTGGCCGGCACCGGCGCCCGCATCAGCGAGGCGGATTCGGCCACCGAGGCGCTCCGCATGTTCGGCGACGAGCGGCCCGACATTCTCCTGGCTGACGTGGCCATGCCCGGTCAGGATGGCTACGCGCTGATACGCGTAATCCGCAGCCTGCCTGCTGGCGACGGCACGCACGTGCGAGCCCTGGCGGTTTCGGCATATGCGCGCCGCGAGGACCGACAGCTCGCGATGAAGGCCGGCTTCAACGGCCATGTGGCCAAGCCGGTCCAACTCGACGATTTATTCGACGCGCTCGAGCGCGTATGGGTGGAGCCCCGCTCTCCGCTCCTCAGCGGCACGGACCCCGGCGCCCAGGTACACTGAACCGCGATGGCGCGGTTCAAGTTGTTTATCGAGTACGCCGGGACGAAGTACAGCGGCTGGCAGATCCAGAACAATGCGCGAACGGTCCAGGGGGAACTGACGCGCGTGATCGCCGATATCACCAGCCAGCGGCAGTTCGAGCTCTATGGCTCCGGACGGACGGATGCGGGCGTGCACGCGCTGGAGCAGGTCGCGCATCTGGACATCATCACCAGCATCCCGGCCGACACGCTTCGCAGGCGCGTCAACGACGGCCTGCCCAGCGACATCCACATCCTTCAACTCGAGCTGTCGCAGAGAAAATTTCACGCGCGGCACGACGCGGTCGCGCGGAGCTACCTGTATCAGATTTCGAGGCGGCGGACGGCATTCGCGAAGAAGTTCGTGTGGTGGGTGCGCGAGGATCTCGATCTGGCAAAGATGCGGGCGACGGCCGAGCGGCTTGCCGGCATGAGGGACTTTCGATCGTTCACCGATGACAGCGCCGACGAGAAGTCCACCGTGGTCGCGATCGAACGAATCGAAGTAGCGGAGGACGGCGATCTCATCCTCATCCGTGTCGAAGGCTCGCACTTCCTCTGGAAGATGGTGCGTCGAATGGTCGGTGTCATGGTCGACGTCGGCGCCGGAGGGACGACGATCGAGAGGGCGGAGACATTCTTGCGAGAGGATTCCGACATCCCTGCGAAACTCACGGCGCCGGCCTCAGGCCTCTTCCTCGAGCGCGTGTATTATCGGGGGGAAACGCGCAAGCCGCCGCTGCGCGCGTGCATGGATGTCAGGTTTCCACGGTAATGACGATGAGCGAGCGTCTGATCAAGTGCTCCTTATGCGGCGCCACCAATCGGCTTCCGCCTCCCCGGCCGGGGCGCCAGGTCGTCTGCGGAAAGTGCAAGGCGGCTATTCACGACGCCAGCGGGCCCGTGAAGGTCACCGACAACACGTTTGCCGCAGAAGTCGAACGCAGCTCGATACCGGTGCTCCTGGACTTGTGGGCCGACTGGTGCGGTCCCTGCCACATGCTGGCGCCAGCCATCGATCAGCTTTCGTCCGAGCTTGCGGGGCGCGTGAAGGTGGCGAAGTTGAACATCGACGAGAACCGCAATACGGCCGCGCGGTTCGGTGTGCAGAGCATTCCGACACTGCTAGTACTGAGAGCCGGGAAGGAAGTCGATCGCCTGGTCGGCGTGCAGCCGAAACAGGAAATCCTCAGGCGCCTCGAGAACGTCCTTAAGACTACCGGCTAAGAAACTCCGCCCACTTGTCGACCAGCGGCGCCAGAGGCCCGTTCGCAGCGGCGTAGGCGCGCGCGTAGGCGATCGCCCGCGTCTTGTCCTGCTCAGCCGATCCGATGGCCTTCCCCTCCACGTGCACCTGATAGAGCGCGTGCAGCGCCACCAGCAGCGCTTCGGTGTCTGAAGGATATTTTTCGAGGAAGGGCACGATCGTCGGATACGCCTCCTCGTGCAGGCCAAGATTCGACTGCGCGACCGCGAGGTTCTTTCGCACCTCGTCGTTCTCGGGCTGCGCACTCAGGGCGGCTCGCAGCGGCTCGAGCGCCTGCGCGGGTTGTCCCAGTCGCAGCCAGCCGTCGGCAAGAACGACCTGCAGGCCCGGCAGCTGCAGCTGGGCGGCGCGCGCCCGTTCCCACGACGCCACCGCTTCCCGGTCCCTCCCGGCGGCGGCGTAGCAGGCGCCGAGATAAAACGCCGCGATCGGCGCGTCGGCCGTATTGCGCAGCGCCACGCCAAACTGATTCGCCGCCGGATCGAGCTGCCCCTTGGACAGGAACTCGAGCCCGCGGAAAATCGCCCCCGCCGACTGGTCGCCTGCGTCGAGGGCCATCAACGCCGTCCCGTCGAGCTTGCCGCTCCTCGCCCGCGCCAGTGCGACTTTGACCGCAGGGTGATGCTTGTCCATCGCGTCGAAGACCGCACGCAACATCTCGGGCTTCAGGACATCTTCACGCTTGAATGCCGACGGCTTCGCGCTGACGACAACACCGGTCATGGCCGCAGGCGCGGCGGGTGCGACAGGTGCTTTAGGTGCGGCGGCACGCGTGGTGCGAACCACATCGAACGGTCGTGACAGTTTTCCGACGGTCTTGCCGGATGAAGAGATAATCGCGCGCGCGATGTACCGGCCGGGGGGCAGCGCGCCAACGGGAAGAACCGCGACTGCCTGCCTCATCGTCCGATCGGTGAGCTCCCTGACCTGACCGATCGCGCTCTGGAGCGTTGGACCGTCAGCCGTGTCGGCGACCTCGAAGACAACCCGGGTTTCGTCCAGCGCGCCTGGCTTGTTGGTGTAGAGCTCGGTATACGTGCCGAACTGCCCGTCCGCCACTTGCAACACCACGGGAGGGCGCAACTCGCGGATTTCCCCTTCGCGTATCCGGGCGAGAATCAAATCGCCGAACGCCAGGTCCTGGTCCATGCGGAAGGCATCGATGTCGCGCTCGACGCTGCCGCTGTTGCCGGCCAGATCGATCGCGGCGAGCTTCACTCGATAAGTGCCCGGATCCAGCGGAATGGTCAAATCGTAGAGGATGGGCAGATCTGAGTTCGGCGAGTAGATCTTTCGCTCCTGCCCGCTGTGGACGACTTTGCCGGAGCTGTCGAACACGCCGAATCCGATCGCGATGTCCAGCCCCTTCTCCATCGATTCCGGATCGATCTCGGCCGCCAGCACCAGCTTGACCTTCCCGGGCGCGGCGTCGCGATAGACATAGCTCGAGAGCCGCATCGGCAGCTGGGTGTTCGGCGCCGGAGACCGCAGCACGCGCCCCATCAGCACGTCGCGCGACCACGTGTTCGGCGTTCGGAGGGTGTACTGGATCTGGCGACGCGCGCGGATCTGCACGCCGTTGCGGCGCACTTGCACGCGGATCTGATGCGGCTTGCCGTCGCGGTCCTTGTCAATCGGCTCCACACCGAGCATGTAATACGCGGAAATCTCGTTTCGAACCCGGTCGAAGACATATTGAGGATTGGCCACCACGCGGAACAGCGACCCGCGCGCGCGGGACGCGAGTGTCTCGAGACCAGCCTGACGCAGATCGCGGTCCTGTGAGGAGGTCTCCGACATGCGCGCCTGCGAGGCCGTTCCGATCGGCGTGTCGTACAGCAGCACGTTCACGCTGACGCGAGCCTCGGCCGCCAGCTGGGCCAGCGACGTGGCTTCCGATTGCGCTCCTTCGAGCATGAGCCCCTGAGACAGGATGATGAGCGATTTGGCGCCCTCGACGTCTCGGAGGTTCTTCAGCAGTGCGGCCAAGCCCGACACCGACTCCGACGTCGTCTGACGGAGATGGTGCGCTATCGTCGTCGCCTCCTGCTCGACGTCGAGGTCGCAGCTGGACATCGTCCTCGGATCGGTATCGCCGCACACACGGAAGAGCAGCGACTGAATCGCCAGCGGGTTGCCGCCGTTCGCAAAGGCCATCGCCTCGTAGTTACTGATGTTGTACTGGCTGGGCACCGCATCGTTCATCCCGACGATACGGCCGAGAGCATCGAGCACTTGGGCGTGATTGGCGGTGAAATCGACGCTCGGACCGGGCTGCGGTATCGTCACGAGTGCAAAGCGATCCTCGGGTGCCAGGCTGCTGACGAACTTTTTCAGCGGTGCGATCGACTGTCGGACGGTCTGAGTATCGATGTTGTTGCGATCGATGACCACCATGATGAGGCGCCCGGGCCGGCGGTCGGCATTGCTCGACACATACGGATCCCGCGCGACCGCCGGCCCGGAGGACGGCGGCGTGTTCTCCGACACGAACTCGGCGCTGATGATACGGCGCGGCTGCCCATCGATGGTGACCGTGAATTCCGGTGCGCGGAGGTCGCGGATCGGCATCCCCTGCCCGTCCACCACCGTAACGTCGACTTCCATCACCTCGACGCCGGAGCGGAAGACGGGAGCCTGGTCAGACTGCGCGGAGAGCTGGGCGGCCGCGAGCAGCACGGGGATGAAGGCGCGCATGGCGATCTCCTTCGGAAAATCGCATTGTAATGCATTACGCTTTTGCCCTATGCCACAAGGTTTGGTGACCAGCGCCGCCGCCAGGTTCCTGCGTTATGTCGCCGTCGACACGCAGTCGGACGAGCAATCGCAGACCTATCCCAGCACGGCCACGCAGCTTGTTCTGCTCAACCAGCTTGTCGCGGAACTGAAAGAAATCGGCGTCGCCGATGCGGCCGTCGATCAATACGGGTACGTCATGGCGACGATTCCCGCCACGGCCGGCAAGGGACAGGTGCCGGTCATTGGCTTCGTCGCTCATGTCGACACCTCGCCGGAAGTCAGCGGCGCCAACGTGCGCCCCATCGTCCACAAGAACTACGATGGGAGGGATCTCGTGCTGCCCGACGAGCCGGGCATGGTCCTGCGCGAAGCCGATAACCCCGAACTGGCCGACCAACGAGGGAACGACATCATCACCGCGTCGGGCAGCACGCTGCTCGGCTCGGACGACAAGTCAGGCGTCGCCGAGATCATGGCTGCCGCGGAATATCTGATGGCCCATCCGGAGATTCCGCACGGCACGATCAAGATCGGATTCACGCCGGACGAGGAGGTCGGCCGCGGCACGCAGTACTTCGACGTCCGCCGCTTTGGCGCCGACTACGCCTACACGCTCGACGGGCCGACGCGGGGGGACCTCGAGATCGAAAACTTCTCCGCCGACGCCATCACGCTGACGTTCCAGGGGTTCAACGCGCATCCCGGCTATGCGAAGGGTCGCATGGTCAGCGCGATCAAACTGGCCGCGGAGTTCGTACATCGCCTGCCCCGGCACGGACTGTCGCCGGAAACCACGGAGGGTTACGATGGGTACGTGCACCCGCACGGCATCCAGGGCGGCGTCGAACGCGCCACCGTGAAGCTGCTGCTTCGCGACTTCGCGACCACGGGTTTGGACGAGAAAGCGCGCATGCTGACGGACCTCGCCTCGGAGGTTGTGCGTCCGTTTCCCTCCGCGGCGGTCCACGTCGAGCGGCAGGAGTCGTATCGCAACATGAAAGAAGTGCTCGATCGATATCCCGAAGTCGTCGAGCACGCGAAGACGGGGATGCAGAGGGCCGGCCTCACGCCGCGATTTCGTCAGATCCGCGGCGGCACCGACGGCGCCCGCCTGTCATTCATGGGACTCCCGACGCCGAATCTCTTCGCAGGCGAGCATAATATTCATTCGCGTCTGGAATGGACGTCTGTCCAGGATATGGACAAAGCCGTCGAAATGATCATCGAAATCTGTCGCAGCTGGGCTGCGTAAATGCGGACTGGGGTTTGCAATAACCGATCGGTAACTTTTCGCAAGCTTGCAGATTCGAGGTTTCGTGCGTGGAGTTGATCGCGTAGTGGCCGCGTGGCAGGCGCGGCCGCATGACGCGCGCCCTCTTGTTTTAATGGATTTCGACGGGACGCTGGCCGAGTTCGAGACGGACCCGGCCGCCGTGTCGCTGCCGGAATCGCGCCAGCGGCTGCTGCAATCGCTGGGCAGGCGTTCGGATCTGTCATCGGGCATCGTCAGCGGACGGCGCATCACCGAACTGCGGGAGCGTGTCCCCGGGGTAGCGTCGATCTTCTTCGCCGGCCTCCACGGCATGGAGATCGAGGGACCCGACCTTCGCTTCATGCACAACGCCGCTTCCTTCGCGGCGCCGGCGATAAGCATTCTCGCCAAAGACCTGCGGCGCGCCGTCAAGCCGCTGCCAGGCGTGTTCATCGAAGACAGGACTCTATCGATCGCGCTCCACACCAGGGGCGCATCTCCTGCCGACCGGCTCCACGCGACGACGAGGTTCACCGCGCTCTCCGAGCCGTTCCTGCACGAAGGCACGCTTCGACTCCAGGCCGGCGACCAGGTGCTCGAGTTGCTGCCCAACATCGATTGGGCGAAGGGGGATGCCGTACGTGCGATCATCCGCCACGTGGAAACGCACACCAAGGAAACCGTCTGGCCGGTCTATATCGGAGACGATGCGACCGATGAAGACGCGTTTGAAGAGATCGGCGGCAACGGTTTGACCATCGCCGTCACCAGGCGCGCGGCCGGCGCATCGTTCGTGATCGACAATACTGCGGCAGTCGAAAGTTTTCTCAAAGCGATCCTGGTTACCGAGTAGCCGTCAGCAAAGGAGAAAGACGCGGATGGTGAATTGCCGTATCGCCGTGACTTTAGTATTCGCCCTCGGGATCGCAGCGGTCACTGGCGGGCAATCTCCTCCTGCCGCTGATTGGCCGCAGTGGCGGGGCCTGGACCGCACTGGACTGTCAAGAGAGTCAGGGCTGCTGAAACAGTGGCCTCCTTCCGGGCCGCCGCTGGTGTGGTCGACGTCAAACCTGGGCGCCGGATATGGCTCGATCGCCGTCAGTGGGGATCGGATCTTCGTCCAGGGCATGAAGGGTAGAGACAGTACGGTGTCCAGCCTGAACCGTGCCGATGGTAAGCCTCTCTGGTCGACGATCCTGGGATCCACGGCGAGTGACGATCGGGGGCCCGGGCCGAGAGGCACGCCAACGGTGGACGCGGACCTGGTGTATGTCCTCACGGAGAACGGAGACCTGGGATGTCTCCGGGTCCAGAACGGTTCTGTAGTCTGGCAGCGTAACATTCTCAAAGACTTCAGCGGGCGGAATCCCCAATGGCTGATCAGCGAATCGCCGCTCGTCGACGGAAACAACCTCATCGTGACCCCGGGCGGCCGCAACGCCGGGATGGTCGCGCTCGACAAGATGACGGGAAAGACAGTCTGGACAAGCAAGGAGCTGAGCGACCAAGCCGGATACGCGTCTGTGATTGCCGGCGACGTGCAGGGAGTCCGCACGTTGATGACGCTGACGGCCGCAGCAGGTGTGGGCGTGCGAGCGCTGGACGGAACACTGATGTGGCGGTACGAACCGGTCTCGAACCATACCGCCAACGTTGCCACGCCGATCTTTTCCGACAACAAAGTGTTCTACACCACGGATTACGGCACGGGCGGCGCGCTCCTCGGATTGACCGCCAGGAGCGGAACAGTCAGCGCTCAGGTGATTTACACCACGCGAGAGTTGCAGAACCATCACGGCGGGGTCGTCCTGGTAAACGGATACCTCTACGGCTTCAATAATTCGATCCTGACCAGTCTCGAGTTCGCCACGGGCAAAATGATGTGGCGCGACCGCAGCGTGGGCAAAGGCTCGCTCATCTACGCCGACGGCCACCTTTACATCCTCGGTGAAGACAACAACGTCGGACTCGCAGAGGCCACTCCAATGGGCTACAGGGAAAAGGGCCGATTCCGAATTGCGGATCAAGGCTGGCCCACTTGGGCGCACCCCGTGGTGAGCGGCGGAAGGTTGTACATCCGCAACCAGGGCACGCTAGCATCCTACGACATCCTGGCGCGTTGATCCTGATTACCGAGTAGCCGTCAGCTCGTCGTACACCGTGGCCACGTTCATGCGGATCCGCGCGGCGCCGCCCGGCAGGTCCGCGTAGGCGGGCACCGTGACCTCATCCATCGCCTGCTCTCGCGTCCTGCCGGCCGCAATCACTTTGCGGACGTTCTCCTGCATGTTTGTGAAGTACATCCGGAACCGCCTCACGTCCGATGCTTTGCCCACCGCCCCATGTCCCGGCACCATCGTCGCGTTTTCGCCGACGAGCTGAATACCGCGATCGATGAACTGCAGCCACTCGAGCGTGCTGCCGCCCCCGGCGGCGTCGATAACGGGCACCCAGTTGTTGATGAACGCGTCCCCCCAGAGAGCGACGTTGGCGTTCTTGAAGTGCACGAGCGAGTCGCCGTCTGTGTGCGCGCGCGCCGGGTGATACAAGTGAATCTCTTCCCCGCCCATATGGAAAATGAGTTCACCGTCGTAGGTGACGGTCGGCGCCGCGTCCACTGGATCGAACGTGAGCGGCTCCTTTTGAGTCCGATACCCTGACAAGATCCGCTCCCGCACGTTCTTCTGCGCGTAAATCGTGGCGAACCGCGCAAACACCGGGTTGCCGCCGGCGTGATCGCTGTGATGGTGCGTGTTGATGACGAAGCGAATCGGTTGATCGGTCAGCTTCCGGATTTCCTCCGCCACCGCCTCGGCCAGCTCAACGGTCTGGCCGTTGCGCACCTGCCGGTAGTAGTTGTCGTCGACGACGAGCACGCCATCCTGAGTAATGAACACCCCGATGTTGCCGCCGACTTGGCTCATATCCGGCCCGGACGGCGCAATGATGGATAGCTTGTCGGTGATCTTGTGGATGGTGAAGAGGTTCGGCGGCATCGGCGGCTGTGGCCCCTGCTGCGCCGCGGTTTTTTGATGAAGCAGGATCGCGAGCACGCCGAGCATGCAGACGACCCAGACGGCGCGGAGCATGTTACGCATAGTCACCTCACTGAAAGTCAGCGGCCTTTGACGACCGGGATCACGAACACCAGCGAAAACGACCAGCGGCCGGCGTCCTTCGGGATGCCGGTCGCCACGTAGTCGAGCGATCCTTCGATTTCGACGCCGTGCAGCCATCGGCTCTCAGGCAGCCGGCTGAACAGCGCGAGCGCCATATCCAGCTCGAAGTTCAGCTTGTGGGTGTACGCGCGCGTATCGGTCGGCCTGGCCGCCGGGCTGAATTTGTCGACGATGTCGAAGTGCGAGGAGAGCCAGCCGCCGGTCTGATCCGATTCCAACCAGTACAGCTTCAGCTCTGACTCGAGCTCGACGTCGTTCTCATCGCGGAACGGCTTGGTGATGGCTTCGAGCGTGACACCCACTCGGGGAATTGGCGTCGACAGATCCAGCGCAAAGATCGTTTCGAACACCGTGGCGTCTTTCTCGAAGGTGATCGTCGGTTCGACCAGCAGCGTGGGCTCGCAGAGGAACCTGCAGACCGGCTCCTGCGCCAGCGCGGGGGCAGCCGTCAACAACAAGCAGAAAACGGTCGCGTATCTGATCATCGCCCTTCAGCGGGCCGGTCTTGCGAGTTGATCCAGAGCCGCACGTACGCCGGCGGCCAGTTTCTGCGCGGGTCCCCTCCCCCAGTAGTGCAGAAAAATCACGTTGGGAGTCGTCCCCACCATGTGATGGTGCATCGCAACCACGCTGATGCCGTTGGCGCGGAGTGCTTTCAGCACGGGCTGCACCTCGCTGTCGAGCATGGCGACGTCGCCGGCGACGACCGATTCGGCATCACTTCCGTAGAACGCCGCCCACGTGTTCAGCCCCATGCGCGCGTTGATCGGCGCACCCATCTCGACCATCATGATATCCGGACGGCCGATCGTGATCTTATACACCGCACCGCTGGCTTCACCGGGTGTGCCGATAATCTTTGCAAGCGCAGCGGTATCGAGTCGCCCTTCCAGAGGCTTCCCTGCGCCCGTCGCGGACGCTGGAAGGGGACCCTTCCCAATCAACGCGAGACCCGGTTTGAGCTTTGTTGCCAGCTCTGCCGCTCGTCCATGCCCGTGCACGTGCATGTAAAAGATGCGGGGTGTCTCGAACAAGAAGTGATTGTGAAGGGCGGTGACCGCCAGACCTTCGGCGAGAAGCGCGGACATGACGGGGTTCACCTCCTGCTCAGTCAGTACGAGGTCTCCCATCATCACGTCCATCCCGCCCGCGCCTTTCGCGAGCGCGACCCATCCGCCAAAGCCGAATGGCGTTGGGGTCGCGATACCGTCGACAGCCACGTTGAGATCATTGCGCGGGATGTTGACCTTGAGCACGCCCTCTTTGAAATCGCCCTGCCGGCCGAGCGCGTCGAGCACTTGCTTGTAGTCCGCCGGCATATCCTGCCCAGCCACCGGGATTACCGAACATAAGAATGCCGTCGTAAGCGCCAGAAGAAGTTGCCGCATTACTGAACCCTCCATGGGGACACATCGGACCAGCTTTTCAACTGCTCCTTCGCCCACTCGTTCGTTTGAGAGGTGTGGCACGTCGTGCACGGGTTTGGAATCTTGTAATGCTCGGTCATCGAGGGCGTGATGAACTTGAAGCTGTGGCTGCGTACGTTCACGTCGGCAATCGTCTGCGCGATCTTCGGCATGTGGCATTCGACGCATTCGCTGCCCCGGCTGCCTGCCGCATGATGCGTGTGCGCCTCGATGCTCGCGGCGCGAGGTCCGTTCGGCGAGTTCACGCCGTGGCACGTGAGACACAGCTGTTGCGGCGGCTTGATCAGGTCGGCGTTGTGGCTCGTGCCGTGGACGTCGTGGCAGCTCGCGCAGGTGACGCCCCGCCGGTACATTAAACTGTCGACGAAATCGTTCGCCTGCATCCGGTTCTTCCTGGCCGTCCCTTCGGCGAAATGCGTGTACGACGCCTCGCCGAGGGCGTGCTCCTCCAGCTGCCAGAAATTTTTCAGCTGAAGTCCCATATGGAACCCGACCGGCCAGTCGTAGTACTGCCCGGCGATCGGATTCTTCAAAGGCCTCCCCTGCGTGTGGCACTGCAGGCACGTGTCATTCGACCGGACGAAGTCCAGTCGTGACGGATCGATGATGGTGGCCCGATTGGGCCGCGCGATGTGCTCGCTTCCGGGGCCATGACACCTCTCACAGCCGACGTTCCATTCGGTCG
>JANNJO010000037.1:0-17524 GCA_031395755.1 Acidobacteriota bacterium | reverse complement strand
GGGGGCCGTTCTGCTGGTTTTGGGGGGGTTGCTCACGGGCCTGGGTTTTGATCGGTGGTTCGGCGCGCGGCGGGCGTCGCGCCCCACGCACGGCGCGATTTCGTCCAGCAGGGCCTGCAGCACATCCTCTTCGGTCAGCTGATCGACCGCCGTGTGACCCTTCACCGGCCGTTCGTGCTGCAGCACGCGCCTTCCGCGGGCCTGATTGACGCGCAGCAGGACGAACGGCTCAGCTTGCGATGTGTCAAACGCGAACTCGATGAAATCTTCACCGGATTTGGCCGAGGCCATGCGGAGGCCGCCATTGGGGGTGAACACCGTGAAGCCGTAGCCCTCGGCCAGCAGCACGTTGGCCAGCACGTGGACCAGCGGGGCGGCGGTGTTCTCGAGAAACTGCTTGTACGCGCTTGCGGCCTGGTCGAGTTGAGCGCGGCGGGCGGTCGCCGCGCGCCGGCTTTGTTCGATGGCAGCGCGGAGGCGCTTTCGCAGCTCCGAGGTTTCGATGTCAACAGGCTTGCGCGTCATGAGTGTTAGGTACATTCTACCCACAAGGCATGGCTGACGAGTCACTGCTCCAGGTGGCGCGAATCGCCGCGGGCGAATTCGTCATGGGCGCCGAGGACGGCGACGAGGACGAACGTCCGCCTCATCGCGCGTATCTCGACGAGTTCTGCATCGGCACGTATCCGGTCACCAACGGCGAGTATGCGCAGTTTGTGCGCGAGACCGGCCATCCTTCTCCTGCTTTCCGCGGGCTTCCTTTGATGGTGTCCAGCGCGCTCGAAGCGGAGTTCATGACGCTGGCCGCTCCCTACGCCTGGAACAATGGGACGCCGCCTGAAGGCCGCGAGCGTCATCCAGTGACGCTGATCGGATACGAAGACGCGGCGGCCTATTGTGGATGGCTGGCGGGCAAGACCTCGAAGCCGATACGCCTGCCGACGGAGTCTGAATGGGAACGCGCGGCGCGAGGCGGCGTCGAAGGCAAACGCTATCCCTGGGGCGACACCCTCGATCCAGGCTGCGCGCACTTTCTCCCGCACACCGCGGCGAAAGCCGAGCGCGGAACCGCGCCGGTCGGCAGCTATCCGGCGAACGGGTTTCAGCTCCATGACATGGCGGGAAACGTGTGGGAATGGGTGTCGGACTGGTACGCCTCGGGCTATTACGCGCGGGCGCAGTATCTCAACCCTCGGGGCCCCGACAGCGGGTTGATGCGGATTCTTCGCGGCGGCGCGTGGGTCAACGCCGACGGCCGTTATCTGCGATGCGCGTACCGCCACAAGGTGCCGCCAGACAGCTACGCCTACAGCATCGGGTTCCGCGTCGCGTATTCGCTGAAATAAGACGTTACACTCAAGGGATGAAATCCAGTCTGGTGTCGTTTGTCGTCCTCTTCGCAGTCCTCGCCGCTTCCGCATTCGCGCAGGTTCCCAATCCGCCATTCGTCTCGCCGCTCCAGCCGTCGGTCGTGACGCACGGCCAGGCCATCGTCACCGCCCGCCCCGATCGGGCGTTTGTCACGATTGCCGCAGAGTCGCGCTCTCGCAACTCGGGCGAGGCGCAGAAGCAGAACGCGACCGCGATGACGGCCGTGCTGCAGAAGATCGAGCAGGCCGGCGTGCCCAAGGCTGCGATTCGAACGGTCGGGTACGAGCTCCAGCCTGAGTTCGACTACGCCAACGGGCGGCAGACATTTCGCAGCTACGTGGCGCGCAATACCGTAGAAGTGCGGCTCGACGATATCGATCGCGTCGGCGTGGTCATCGATGCCGCCGCGGCCGGCGGGGCGACGACGATCACGGGCATCCGATTCGACGTGCGAGACCGCGCGGCGCTCGAGCGCGACGCGCTGCGGCAGGCCGTGGCCGACGCGCGCGCGCGCGCCGAGGCCGCTGCGGCAGGCGCCGGTGCGACGATCGATCGCATCGTGCGGATCGAGGAAGGCGGCGCGCCGGAGTACCCGCGCCCGATGATGCGCATGGCGGCGCAGGCGATGGAGCGCGATACGCCAACGCCGGTCGAGCCGTCGACGATCGAAATCCACGCGCGGGTCACGCTGACCGCGTCGCTGCGCTGATCATGCGCGCCATGACGGCGGAGGACATGGCGCGCGCGCGGCGCGTGCTGATGCGGCGCGATGCCGTCCTGGCGCCGATCATCAAAAACTACGGCCCGTGCGGCATCAAAACCGGCCGCGAAAGCGACATCTTCTGCGGCCTCGTCGAGGCCATCGTGTCTCAGCAGTTGTCGACGCGGGCGGCGGCGACGATCTACGGGCGATTGCGTGCGCTCCTTCCCGACGGCGGACCTCCCACCCCGGAGGCGCTCATGCCGCTGTCAGACGAAGCCCTGCGCGGGGTCGGGCTCAGCCGTCAAAAAAGCGGCTACGTGCGGGATCTCAGCCAGAAAGTGCTGGACGGGTCGGTAAAAACCGACGGGCTCGCCGCCATGACCGACGAGGAGATCGTCGCGGAACTGACGAAAATCAAAGGCATTGGCCGCTGGACGGTGGAGATGATCCTGATTTTCCGCCTGGCGAGACCCGATATCCTCCCGGTCGGCGATCTTGGTATTGTGAAGGCGATTCAAAGAGCCTACGGACTGAGAAAAACGCCCGACGTGAAACGGATGCAGAAGATCGCGGAGCCCTGGCGCCCGTATCGCTCAGTGGCATCCTGGTATTTGTGGGCCAGCCTGGAGAACAAGCCATGAGAGCACGTCGTGCAGGAGCCGTCTTCGTTGTCACCATTGCGGCGGCCCTCACGATTGTCGCGCAGGCGCCCCCCAGCGATATTCCAAAGATCGACATCGAAAAATACACGCTGCCGAACGGGCTCGACGTCATCCTTTCGGAAGATCACCGACTGCCGATCGTCGGCGTCGATCTCTGGTATCACGTGGGCCCCGCGCACGAGGCGCCTGGGCGCACCGGTTTCGCGCACCTCTTCGAGCACATGATGTTTCAGGGCTCGAAGCATGTGCCCGGCGACGCGCACTTCCGACTCCTCGAGGGCGCCGGTGGCACCGGGCTCAACGGGACGACGGACTTCGATCGCACCAACTATTTTGAAACCGTTCCGTCGAATCAGTTGGAGCTGGCTCTCTGGCTCGAGTCCGATCGCATGGGCTATCTCCTCGACACGGTCGATCAGGCGAAGCTCTCGAATCAGCAGGATGTGGTGCGCAACGAGCGGCGCCAGAGCACGGAGAACGCGCCGTACGGGATCGTCCAGGAAGCCTTTGTCAAGGCGCTCTTTCCCGCGGGCCATCCCTACCACGGCAACGTCATCGGATCACACGCCGACATCCAGGCCGCGAAGCTCGAAGATGTGAGGGAGTTCTTTCGCCAGTATTACGCGCCGAACAACGCCGCGCTCGCCATTGCCGGCGACATCGACAAAGCGGCGACGAAGAAGCTCGTTGAGAAGTACTTCGGATCGCTGAAGCGCGGGCCGGCTGTTCCCGCGTTGAAAGTCAGCACGCCGCCGATCACGGCCGAGCGGCGTCTCGTCGTCCAGGATCGCGTGGAGCTGCCTCGCGTGTACATGGGGTGGCACTCGCCCGCCTTCTTCAAGGACGGCGATGCCGACGCGGACATCGCCGCCGGCGTGCTGGGGGACGGGCGCTCGAGCCGTCTGTACAAAAAGCTGGTCTACGACAGGCAGATCGCGCAGAGCGTGAGCGCGTACCAGTATTCATTGATGCTGGGATCCGGCTTCGGTATCGACGCGATCGCACGGCCCGGACATACGCTGCAGGAGCTCGAGGCGGCCATCGAGGAAGAACTGGCGCTCATCCGAAAAGAGGGACCGACCGCGGCGGAAGTCGAGCGGGTGCGCAACGTCATCGAGACCCGGACGCTGAGCGGATTGCAGCGGCGCGGTGGCTTTGGCGGGGTGGCGGATCAGCTGAATCTCTACAACCACTTTCTTGGAACGCCGGACTATCTCGCGCAGGACGTGATGCGGCGCCGTAGCGTGACGCCCGAGTCCGTTCGCCGCTTTGTGCAGCAGTACCTCCGCCCGGACGCGCGCATCGTCGTGCATGGCGTGCCGGGCAAGCAGGATCTCGGACCGGAGGTCCCGAAGCCCGCGGCGCAGAAGGGCGCCGCTGCTGGAGCAGCGGGAGAAGCGGTCAACGCCGACGAGCCGTGGCGCGCGACCGCGCCCAGGCCGTCGACCGCGCGCGCCGCGCTGCTGCCGACCCCGCAGCAGTTTCAGCTGGCCAACGGCCTGACGGTGCTGTTCGCGCCGCAGACAGGCCTGCCGCTCGTGTCGGCGAGCCTCGTCGTGCGCAACGGCGGCGACACCAACCCGGTCGACAAGCCGGGGCTCGCGAGCTTTTCCGCAGCGATGCTCAATCAGGGAACCACCACGCGCAACGCGACGCAGCTCGCCGAAGAAATAGCGCAGATTGGCGCATCGCTGACGACAGGGTCGACGATGGATTCGTCGACGATCACGACCTCGAGCCTCGCGCGAAATTTCCCGGCGGCGCTGACCCTGCTGGCGGATGTGGCCCTGCGCTCCACGTTCCCCACCGAAGAGGTCGAGCGAATCCGCGCGGCGCGGTTGGCCGACGTTGTCCAGCAGCGAAGCAATCCCAACATCATCGCGAACAACGTCATGGCTTCGGCACTGTACGGGCTCGAGCATCCCTATGGTTTTGCGCAGCTCGGCACGGCGGACTCCATCAGGCGCGTGACGCGTGAAGACCTTCAGGGCTTCTGGCGGGGCCAGTTCGTGCCGGGCAACGCAGCGCTGGTTGTGTCGGGATCGATCACGCTGCCCGAGCTCCGCACGCTTGCCGAGTCTGCGTTCGGCGGCTGGTCGCGCGGCACGGCGACGGCAGCCAGGATCGGCGAGTCGGCGCTCGCACAGCCGCGTCTGGTTCTTGTGGATCGCCCGGGCTCTCCGCAAACGCAGCTCAGGGTCGCGACGATCGGCGCGCCGCGGTCGAGCCCGGATTACATCAGCCTGCGCGTGATGAATGCGATTCTCGGCGGGCTGTTCTCGAGCCGCATCAACCTCAATCTGCGGGAAGCGAAGGGGTACACCTACGGCGCAGGCTCGCAGTTCTCGTTCTGGCGCGGCGCCGGTCCGTTTGCGGTCAGCACGGGCGTGCGCACCGACGTCACCGCTCCGGCTGTGCATGAGATTGTGATTGAGATGAAGCGCATGATCGCGACCGACGTGACGGCCGATGAGCTGACGCTCGCAAAGGACGCCATCACGCAGTCGCTGCCCGGTCAATTTGAAACCAACGAGTTCACGGTAGGCGCGCTCTCGGCCATTTTCGTGTACGGCCTGCCGCTCAACTACTACGCGGCGCTCCCGGGCCAGATCAGCGCGGTCACGCCGAAGGACGTGCAGACGGTGGCCACGAAGTACCTGGTCCCCGAGAAGATGGTCGTGGTGGCGGTTGGTGACAGCGCGAAAATCCGCCAACCGCTCGAAACGGAAGTGGCGCCGGCGGAGCTCCGGAGCCCGGACGGGTTGTTGCTGCCGAAATAGCGGTTCACGTTCTCCTATATAATTTCCGTCGTATCTCGCATCTTGTGATCATGGGCATCCAGACAACCGATCGCGAGCAGAAGCGGGGCAGCTCCGTGCTCGACCTGATCGGCAACACCCCGCTGCTCCGGCTCAGAAAGTTCGAGGCCGGACTCAATGGGGTCGAGCTGTACGGCAAGGCGGAATGGTTCAACCCCGGCGGCTCCGTCAAGGATCGGCCGGCCGCGAACATGGTCCGCGAGGGGCTTCGGTCGGGCGCGCTGCGGCCCGGCAAGACGCTGCTGGACGCGACGTCGGGTAACACCGGCATCGCCTACGCCATGATCGGCGCGGTTCAGGGGTTCCCGGTGAAGTTATGCGTGCCGTCTAACGTCACGGTCGAACGTAAGCGGCTGCTGCACGCCTACGGCGCAGAGCTGATCTTCACGGATCCGATGGATGGATCCGACGGTGCGATTCGGGAAGCCCGCCAACAGGTGGCGGCTAACGCCGATCTGTACTTCTATCCGGATCAATACAACAACGACGCGAACTGGCGCGCGCATTACGACACGACGGGGCCGGAGATTCTTGCGCAGACCGAAGGGCGTGTCACGCACTTCGTCGCCGGCCTGGGCACGAGCGGCACGTTCATGGGCACGGGCCGCAGGCTCCGCGAAGCGGATCCCTCGATCAAACTGATTTCGTTTCAGCCCGATTCACCGCTCCACGGCCTCGAGGGCCTGAAGCACATGGCAACGGCCATCGTGCCGGGCATCTACGATCCGTCGCTGGCGGACGAAAACATGGGTGTCAGCACAGAAGATGCGTATGCGCTGGTGCGGCGGCTGGCGCGCGAAGAAGGGTTGCTCGTCGGCATCTCCGGCGGGGCGGCGCTGGCCGGCGCGCTGAAAGTCGCGAAAACCACCAGGAATGCCGTGATTGTCACGATTTTTCCCGACAGCGCGGACAAATATATGTCCGAGCGCTTCTGGACTGCGCCGGCCTAGGGGCTGCCAGCTACCAGCTGTCAGCTTCCAGCTGTCAGCTGCCAGACTCGGAATCCCAAGGCGTGAGAATGGCATCTTACTGGTAGCTGGTAGCTGGCGGCTGAGAGCTTATGGATGAGTTGAAGTTAATGCCTGGCATCGCAGAAGCCATCCGGCGCCATGGCGTGGAGACGTATCCGGACGAGTGCTGCGGCGCCTTGATCGGCGCCGACGGGGTGGTACGGCATGTCGCGCCGCTGCCGAACACGACGGAGGAAGGCGCGCGGCGCCGGTTTTTGATCAGGCCGTCGGACTACACGTTCGTGGAAGAGGAGGCCAAGCGGCTGAACCAGGAGCTCCTGGGGTTCTATCATTCGCACCCCGATCACCCCGCGCGACCCTCGCAGTACGATCTGGATCACGCGTTCCCGTTTTTCTGGTACGTGATTGTATCGATTCAACAAGGCCGGCCCGAGAACATGACCGTGTGGCAGCTGGCCGACGATCGCTCGCAGTTCCGCGAAGCATCGCTTGATGGTGACTAGCTCTTATGGCGAACAAGATTCTGATTCCGACACCGCTGCGTCCGTTCACCGGCAAGGAAGATGCCGTCGAAGTCGACGGCGCCACGATTGGCGAGCTGCTTTCGAATTTGACCTCGAAGTACGAGGGTCTGAAGCCGCATCTCTACAACGAGCAGGGCAAGCTGCGAAGCTTCGTCAACGTGTATCTCAACGACGAGGACATCCGCTATCTGGAGAAAGAGCAGACGGCGGTGAAGCCGGGCGACACCATCAGCATCATTCCATCGGTGGCAGGTGGCAGGTAAATGGCATTATCGAATGAAGAAGTACAGCGTTACAGCCGGCACCTCATCATGCCGGAGGTCGGCGTCGAAGGGCAGGAGAAGCTCAAGAAGGGCAGCGTGCTCTGCATCGGCGCGGGCGGCCTCGGGTCGCCGGCCGCGTTGTATCTTGCGGCCGCTGGCGTCGGCACCATCGGCATCGTCGACTTCGACGTGGTCGATTTCAGCAACTTGCAGCGGCAGGTGATTCACGGCACGCCCGATGTCGGGCGCTCGAAGCTCGCGTCGGCAAAAGATCGGCTGCACGCGCTGAATCCGCTCATCGCAATCGAGACCTACGAGACGGCGCTGTCGTCGAAGAACGCGCTCGAGCTGTTCAAGCCGTACGACATCATCCTCGACGGCACCGATAATTTTCCGACGCGATATCTGGTGAACGACGCGTGCGTCATTTCCGGGAAGCCGAACACCTACGGAAGCATCTTTCGCTTTGAAGGGCAGGCCTCGGTCTTCGCGACGAAGAATGGCCCGTGCTATCGCTGCCTGTATCCTGAGCCGCCGCCGCCCGGACTGGTGCCGAGCTGCGCGGAGGGCGGTGTGCTCGGCGTGCTGCCGGGCGTCATCGGCACGATTCAAGCCACCGAAGCGGTCAAGCTGATCATGGAAATCGGCGAGCCGCTCATCGGGAGGTTTCTGATTTACGACGCCCTGCGGATGAAGTTTCGTGAGCTGAAGCTCAAGAAAGATCCGGACTGCCCGGTATGCGGCACGAACCCGACGGTGCGTGAGCTCATCGATTACGAGCAGTTCTGCGGTGTGGCGCCGAGCGCGCCGGAGGTGGCCGTGACTGGTGCGACGGACAACGAGACCGAAACGACCGTGACCGAGCTCAAGAAGAAGATCGACGCGAAGGAAGATTTCTTCCTCCTCGACGTGCGCGAGCCGAATGAGTACCAGATCGGCAGGATTCCGGGCTCCACGCTGATTCCGCTGGGCGACGTGCCGAAGCGGGTGGGCGAGATCCCGCGCGACAAGGAGATCATCGTCCATTGCAAGATGGGCGGCCGCAGCGCGAAGGCGGCCACCTTCCTGCGGCAGCAGGGCTTTACCAGGGTGAAGAACCTGAAAGGCGGGATTCTGGACTGGTCGGACAAGATCGACCCGAGCGTGCCCAAGTATTGACCCCGGGCGGCCCAGGTCGTACACTGTAGTGCGCAAGTTAAGTTGCGCCCTACCAGTACTTTAACAATATGTTGAGGCTATCCAAGAAGGCGGACTACGCGCTGATCGCGATGAAGCACCTCGCGCTGCGGCCGGACCAGGCCGCTTCGAGCGCGCGCGAGATCGCCGAGCAATACGACATTCCCGTCGAGCTGATGGCGAAGGTGCTGCAGCGGCTTGCGCGCGAAGGGCTGCTGGCCTCTCATCAGGGCACGCGCGGCGGCTACCAACTGAGCCGTTCGCCGTCGGCAATTTCGGTGGCCGATGTCATTCAAGCCGTCGACGGTCCGCTCACCGTCACGGCGTGCTCGACCGAAGAGGAGAACTGCGATCAGTACTCCAAGTGCAGCGTCCGCGACCCGCTCTGGAGGATCAAGGAGCGCATCCTGGTGGCGCTGGAGACCTGCTCCATCGCCGAGCTCGCGACTGAAGCGGCCGAGCCGGTGCTGATTTCGATCTCCCGCCCCGTCCTGCACACGCATTCCTAGCTCGTAGCTGGTAGCTCGTGGCCGGTAGCTGGTAGCGGGACCCTTTGAACCCCATCTATCTCGATTCGCACGCGACGACTCCCGTCGATCCGCGTGTGCTCGATGCCATGCTGCCGTTCTTCACGGAGCATTTCGGCAACGCGTCGAGCAAGAATCACCCGTTCGGCTGGAAGGCCGGCAAAGCGGTCGAGCACGCCCGCGAACAGGTCGCGGCGTTGATCGGCGGCCGCTTCAGGGATGTCGTCTTCACGAGCGGTGCCACGGAATCGAACAATCTCGCCATCAAGGGCGCTGCGGCGCGTGCGCCGCAGCATCGCCGGCACATCGTGACGGTGGCGACCGAGCACCGCGCGGTCCTCGATCCCTGCCTGAGGCTCGAGCGGGACGGGTTTCGAGTGACGACGCTTGGCGTCGACGCTGACGGCCAGCTCGACCTTCAGCAACTGAGCGACGCGATTGCGGATGACACGCTGCTCCTCAGCGTGATGTCGGGAAACAACGAGATTGGCGTCCTTCATCCGCTGCCGGCGATTGCGAAGCTCGCGCGCGCGCGGGGTGTCCTCTTTCACTGCGACGCCGTGCAGTCGGCCGGCCTCATTCCCATGAATGCGCGGGAGATCGGAATCGATCTCGTTTCGCTGAGCGCGCATAAAATGTACGGGCCGAAGGGCGTCGGCGCCCTCTACGTAGCGAAGAGGGAGCCGGCGATCGACATCGAGGCGCTGATCGACGGAGGCGGGCACGAGCGAGGGTACCGATCGGGCACGCTTAACGTGCCGGCGATTGTGGGATTTGGAAGAGCCGCGGCGTTGTGCCGGGAAAGTGCTGCCGCTGAATCCCCGCGTCTGCAGGCGCTTCGCGATCGGCTCTGGAACGGCCTGTCGCGAAACGTGGATGGCGTCTTCCTCAATGGCCCGATGCAGAACCGATTGCCGCAGAACCTGAACGTGCGGTTCGACGGCGTACACGGTGAGACGCTCCTCAAGGCGATTGCGACCGATGTGGCCGTTTCTTCAGGTGCAGCGTGCGCAACCGCCAGCGCCGAGCCCTCCCATGTGCTGCGCGCGCTCGGCCTCAGCGACCAGCAGGCGCGCGCGTCCATCAGATTCGGGCTGAGCCGCTTCACCACCGAGCAGGAGATCGACGCCGCGGTCATCCACGTGACTGATGCAGCGAGGCAACTGAGAAAACTGTCGAATACCCTGTGCTAGACTCGCTCGCTTCAGATGCGGGCCTATTACACTCCTGCGACGGCTGGCGTTCTCCTGATCGTCAGCGCGTTTCTGCCGTGGATGAGAGTGGGCAGCGTCTCGCTTGGCGGCGTGCCCGATCCCGCGGGCTGGTGGACTGTCGGACTCGGGGTCGCTGCCGTGCTGCTCGCGGGTTTGAGCATCTGGACGCGGAAAAACTCCCGGCATCCGCTACTGCTCGTTGGCCTCGCGGCCTTCGCCATCATGTTTCTGGGATACCAATGGATGTCCCGCACGGTGAGAGACTCCGTCTGGGCTCAGTCTCAGGCGCGCGCGATCGTCGAGAACGTTCCGATCGGCGCGCCTCCAGAAGCGTCGGTGGGGCCGGGAATCTACCTGGGTTCGGCGGCTGCGGTCGTGCTCGTGCTGTTCGGACTCACCATTGTCTTCAAGCGCGTGCCACGGGCCTACGCGACCTCCGAGGATGACGATATCTGACTAGCCGGTAGCCGGTAGCTGTCCTCAGCCAAAAATGGGCAACGCATTCGAGGAAGGTGCATTGATCCCCTGTTCCTGGGCCCATTCGAGGAGCGTATGCACCGCGCGTTCGTCGAGCGCGATCGTGTAGTCGTTGACGTACAGGCGGATGTGTTGCGCGACGACGGCAGGATCCATTTCCTGCGCGTGTGCGGCAACATATTCGCGGCTGGCGTCGGGATGCGCGAACGCGAACTCGACGCTTGAGCGGATCGCGCGGTCAACCTCCGGCCCGCGAGCCGTGGCCAGGTCACGGCGGATGGCGATGGCGGCGAGGGGGAGCGGGCACTTCATTCGCCCTTCCCATACGGCGCCAAGATCCGTCAGCAGCGCGAGGCCCTTCGCCTGATACGTGAAGCGGCCTTCATGGATCAGCACCCCGCACTCGACGTCTCCGCGGAGCACGGCGTGCTCGATCCGGTCGAAGCGCATCGGTACGGTCTCGAAGCGACCGAGCAGGTGCAGCAGCAGCGCGGCCGTCGTGCGCTCGCCGGGAATCGCAATGCGCCCGCCCACCGCGCGTGGAGTGCGGGCGACCACGATCGGTCCCACGCCAAACCCCGCCGCACCTCCTGCCCGCAAGAGCGCATACCGATCGCGTATGCGCGCGTACGCGGCGATCGAAATTTTTGTGACCTCCGCATCCCCGCGCTCCGCCCGGGCGTTGAGCGCTTCCACATCATCGATGTGAGAGACGATGGGCGGTCCCGGCACGAGGCCGTGCACCAGCGCGTGGAAGGCGAAGGTGTCGTTCGGACACGAGGAGAACCCGAAATTCAGCGGCGCGAGATCCACAATAGGACTGCTTCCTGGGCCGCCGCGGCGGCCTCTGTCAAGCGCCACGACTGCGTGTCGCGATCCGTCACGATGTTGCTGATGCCGCGCACCTCGCCGACTGGAACACCGTGGAGGTGGGCCACGTGCGCGACTGCCGCCCCTTCCATGCTTTCCACGGCGCCGCCGGTTCTCTCTTCAATGGCCCGCGCGGCGCTGTCGGTGCCTGTGCAGGAGGTAACCGTCACGAAGCGGACGCGGCGCTGCACCGGGAATACCTGCATGGGCAACTCGTTGAACAGCGGAGTCGGGGCCTCCACAATCGGGAAGCCCAGCACCCTCATGTCCAGGAACCCCGAGGGGCTGGTCGCGCCCAGATCGCCGTAACACTCGGTCTCGGCGCACGCGACATCACCCACGCGGAGGCCGGAAGATGGGTAGGCGCCCCCCACGCCGCAAACCACGATGGCCTGCGCGCCAGTGTTTGCCAGGAAGCGCGTCACGGCGTGTGCGGCGTTGACGGGCCCGAGCCCCGTGCGAACGATCGCCACTGAGGGATTTATTCCTTCGAGCCGCTCCCGCAGGAGGGCTCCCTCGAGTTCTGTCGCGAAGCAAAGCAGAAGGTCGACCGCCATCACTACTACTCAGGATACATCCGCGAACACGAACCCATCACGATCGACGACTTCGCCGACCGTGACGGCAATCGGCCGGTCGAACATCGGGCCGTCGTAGGCGAACGAGTGAAACTCGCCGCGCTCGCCGCACTTATCGACGCCGGGGGGAAGGTCGGCAAGCAGCGCGCGATCGAACTGCCTGCCTGCAAATGATCGGTCGAGTTGCTTCGGATTCACGCACGTCAGCACCGAGCGCAGACCGTTCTCGACCATATCGGCGGCAAGCTGATCTGTCGGAATGCCCCAGATCGGGAAGAGCGGCGTCAAGCCGGTGCCGGCGAGTGTTTCTTCCCTGTATTTGCGCACATCCTCGAGAAAGAGGTCGCCGAATGCCACATGCGTAAACCCTTCGGCCACGGCCTGTGCGACAGCAGCGCGCATCCGCTCTTCGTATTCCTCGTTGGTGCATGGCCATGGCAGCGGAACTGTTCGGAGCGGTACGCCCGCGGCGACCGCCTGTTGATCCAGCATCCCCCTGCGCACCGCGTGCATGGCCACACGATCGAACTGCTCATTCATCGTCGTCAGCAATCCGCCAATCTCGATGGCCGGGTTCTGCTTGAGCACATGCAGCATCCACGCGCTGTCCTTCCCCGAGCTCCACGACACTAACGTCTTCATACTTCTACTTTCTACTTTCTACTTTTCACTTTTCACTTTCCAAATGCCTCCGGGTGAAGCACTTCGGCGACGCGGCGGACCGATTCTGAAATGCGGGGGCCGGGGTTCATCATGCCGTCGCCGGCCAGCAGATAAATGCGCTTGTTCCGGACCGCCGGCACCGATCGGACCGCGTCCCACGCCCGAAGGCTGCGTCCGCTGGCACTGGCCGTCTCTGCGCCGATCTCGATAATCACTTCCGGCGCGCGAGCGATGGCGAGCTCGCTTGTCGTCTGAATGCTCTGACGCGTGACATCGAAGAACACGTTCGTGCCGCCGGCTGCTTCGAGCATGTCGTGAAGGAAGCCAACGGCGCCGCTCGCGTAGATGCCGCGAAGCGTTTCGGCATCGCGTCCGAACACGAGCAGCGTGCGGGGACGCGGGCGGCCGGCGACGCGCCTCCTGACGTCGGCAATATCGGCCTCGATGCGATTGGCGAGGTCGGTGCTCTCCTTTGGGCTGCCGACCCTCGCGCCCAGCTCGCGAATTGTCTGCGTGACATCCGGAAGACCGGAGTGCTGATACAGAAAGATCGGAATCCCTGCGCGTTCCATCTGGGCGCGCAAATCGCTTTGCGTGCCGTAGACAATCACCAGATCCGGTGTCAGCGCGATGATGCGCTCGATGTCGGGATCGATGAGCCCGCCGACCTTCGTGCGCGTCAACGCTTCGGGCGGGTAGTGGTCGAAGTTGCCGACGCCGACCACGCGCGGTCCCGCGCCCATGGCGAAAAGCATCTCGGTGACGGAGGGGATGATCGAAATGATGCGTTGGGGGCGTGTCTGAGCGGACACGGTCCGGCTGAAGCCGGACACTACGTACAACGACAGCAGCGCAACCGCGATTAACGACTTCTTATGAGCAGCCATAAAAAGAATGGACCACCGATGATGGCGGTCACCACACCGACAGGGATCTCGAGCGGCGCCAGAGCGGTTCGCGAAATAGTGTCGCACGCCACGAGAAACGCCGCGCCCCCGAACGCCGACGCAGGGAGCACCAGGCGATGGTCGGCGCCGACCATGAGCCGCACGAGGTGAGGCACGACGATACCGATGAAGCCGATAGGCCCGCCGAGCGAGACCGCTGCGCCGGTCGCGAGCGATGCACTGAGAAAGGCCAGCCGCTGAGTGCGATGTACGTCGACGCCGCGGCTGGCGGCGCTTTCGTCGCTGATCGAGAGCAGATTCATCCGGCGCGGCAGCACGGCGAAGGCGGCGAACGAGAGCGCGATCGGCGGAAGCGCCGCGATCAGCGGCGCGTAGCTGCTGACGTCGAGGTCGCCCATCAGCCAGCGAACGGTACGAAAGGTCTGCGTGAAGTCAGATAGAAACTGCACGAAGAGAATGAGCGCCGAGAAGAAGGAATTGAGCGTCACTCCCGCAAGCAGCAGCACATTGGTCGAGAGGCCGCTGTGCCGCGCTCGCGCCAGGCCGTAGACGATGGCCACGGCACCGAGCGATCCGGCGAAGCTGGCGATTGGCACCGCAGAGAATCCCGCGATGCCCGAGGACAGGTTGAATGTGAGCGCGAGCATCGCACCGAGTGCCGCTCCGGCCGAGACCCCGAGCGTAAACGGTGTGGCGAGCGGATTCCGAAGCAGCGCCTGGAGGACGACCCCAGATGCTGCCAGTGACGACCCGACGAGCGCCCCGGCCAGCACGCGCGGCAGACGCGCGACGAAGAAGATCTGCGCGTCTGTGTTGTCGGCGAACGGAATCGATGAGTCGAAGACCCGCCAGAGGTTGATCGAGGTCGAGCCCACGAGCGGCGCGACAAGACACGCCACGACTGCTCCCGCGCCGAAGAGAAGCCACGTCACAGCGATTCGGCGGCCGATGCTCATGACTGCGGCAACTCCGCCGCGCGGGCGACAGGGACGATCGTCAGGTGGCCGGTCCTGGCGTTCCTGGCAATGTCGACGTCGACCCCGTAAAGCGTCCGAATGAGCGAGGGCTCGAGTATCGATTGCGTCGGACCGGCGGCGAGAATACGGCCGCGGTCGAGCAGAATCAGATCGCGGCAAAGGCCGGCGGCAAGATTCAGATCGTGCGTCGACACCACGATCGTGAGCCCACGTTCGTCGTTCAGTTTATAAAGGATCGATCGAATCTCGAGCTGATACGCCAGATCGAGGGACGCTGTGGGTTCGTCGAGCAGCAGGATGTCCGGGTTCTGAGCCAGCGCCCCCGCGATGACGACCCGCTGCTTCTCACCGCCGGACAGCGTGTTGAACAGGCGCGACTCCAGGTGGAGCGTCCCCGTCGCGCGCAGCGCGTCCCGCGCGATGACAAGATCGTCGGGCCCCTCGACCTCGAACGCGCCGAGATGAGGATATCGGCCCATCATCGCCATTTCGAGCACGCTGTACTCGAACGCGAGCTGCGTTTCCTGGGGGACCATCGCCATGCGCCGCGCGGTCGTGGCGCGCGAAATCGACTGGAGATTCTGGCCGTCGAGGGTCACGCGCCCGCTTGCCGGACTGAGAAGGCCGCCCAGAATCCGAAGCAGTGTCGTTTTTACGGAGCCGTTGGGCCCGAGAATGCCAACAAGCCCGCCTCGCGGAATATCGGCGTTCACCCCGGTGAGGATCGCCTGCCCTCCTCGATAGGCGAACGACACCGCGTCGGCCGCGAGCCCCGGGACAGTGGGGTCAGACCCCATCCAGGACCAGGTCTTCCGCGACGCAGCCGCTGTTGGTGGCCAGTCCCAATGCGCGGACGTGCAGCGGCCGCGAGAACGCGGGGCACGCGGTGACGACCGTGTGATACTCCCCGCGTTCGCCGCAGGGATCGACGCCGCGCGCGACGAAATCGGCGAGCAGATCCTCCGCGAGATCCCGTCCGAGGAACGACGCGTCCAGCTTGCTTTCGCGCACGGTCACGATGCGGGCGCGCGTGCCTGAGGAAAGAAACTCGCGGTAGAGATCCGTGGTGGACCGCTTCCAGAGCGGCTCTACGGCCGTGAGGCCGCTGCCGGCGCTGAGCCGCTCGGCCCATTCGCGATGCTCGTCGAACAGGATGTCGCCGAAAATCACGTGCGTGACGCCCAGCTCAGATGCCGACGCGAGCGCGCGTGCGAAGGCCCCGTCGTAGGTTCCCCACGAACAGCGCTCCGCGATGCCCCGCAATCCGAGCCGCTCCACTTGCGCCGCCACGATTTCCGGCCGGAGGCCGTGCGAGCGGCTTCGGGCGCCGTCCTCGTTGAACATGGTGATGGCGGCGATGATGTTGAAATCGGCTCGTACGCGGTGATAGGCCGCGCACGAGTCCTTTCCGCCGCTCCACGAGATCGCGGCTGTCGGCCGCATATCTAAAATCTTGCCCGGATACCTGCGCGGACCGTCCGTCCGAGGCCACGGTAGCCGAGCGGCTCCATGTAGTCGCGGTCGGCCACGTTGTCGAGCGTGATGAAGGCCGCGGTGCGGCGAGCGAGTCGGACCTCGCCGCTCGCGTTCCACGTGGCGTACCCTTCGTTGGACGTCACGCTGGGGAAGTTGAAGTCCGTGTCAACGCGCGATCCGATGAAGACCGCTCCCGCCGTGACGCTCACGCGATGGTGCGAGAACGAGGCCTGCAGCGAGCCCGAGTGCCGGGGCCGCCGGTACAGCGCTCTTCCCGCCGCAAAAATCGGGCTGCTGCTGGTGCTGCGGATGACTTTGGCATCGAGCAGGGTGTAGGCGCCGCCCACCCGGAGCGCTCCGCGGACGATGGCGTTGCCCGTCAGCTCCAGGCCGGATGCCCGCGTTTCGCCGATGTTCTCGTACTGCGCGGCGAACGTGACGGGATGGAACGGCCCAAGGCTGATCAAATCGTCGAAGTGGTTCGCGAAGTAGGTCGCTTCAATCCCGACGCGATCGCGTGCGAAGCGCTGTTCGACGGCCACGTCGAAGCCGCGCGAGCGCTCAGGCCTCAAATCGGGATTGCCCAGGAAACTCGGCGACGGGCTGTAGGACTGGATGAACAGCGGTTCCTTGATGCCGCGCCCGACACTGCCGCGAAGGCGGGTGGCGCCGAGCCCGTTGCTGCCGGCCCCGCCGGCATTGACGAGCCATGACACCGCCACGCGGGGCGCTGCGTAGAAGCCGAAGCTCCCGTTGTTCTCAAAACGGATCCCGCCGACCAGCGACACGCGCTCGGTGATCGCTTCGTACTGCACCGTCGTGCCGGTGTTGTTGCGCTCCGGGCGCTGGGGCTGTGCGGTCGAGCGGTGATTGGTCAGCACGCCGCGCTCGCCGTCATACGCGAAGGCAGCGGTCAGCGTCTGATTCGGGGCCACCGCCGCATCGGCGCGGTACTCGAAATGATGACGTGCCAACTCGGTTTCAGAGTCGTAGAGAAAGTCAGAAGAAGGGAACACGGCCACCAGATCGCCGAACCTCGGCGTGAAAGGCGGATCGGCGATTAGGTTTGTCGATCGGTACTTTGTGACGATGTACGAGTAATTCGTCTGCTGCGTGACGCGCGATCCGAGCGGCTGATTCCACCCGCCCAGGAAGCTGCCGTCGCGGTGGCGGAAGAAGGCGTCGAGGTCCGGCCGGCCAAACGCGGTCGCGCCGGGAACGCCGGTGCGTGCCCACTCGCCGCGGCCGAGCAACCGCGCCGAGGCGCCCGATTTCATCCATCGCGTCACGCTGCCCGAGACGGTTGAAGTCCTGTTCTCGTTGTTCGGTTCCCGGTTGTCGGTCT
>JANNJO010000017.1:0-13512 GCA_031395755.1 Acidobacteriota bacterium | reverse complement strand
CGATCGCTGTCCACCTCGACCGGGTCGCGCCCGCTGTCCCGCCGGCGGTTCCGGAACGTATTGTGGAGAATGGTGAACAACCACGCTTTGAGGTTGGTCCCCGGCGTAAATTGCCTGGCGGATTTGAACGCCTTCACGTAGGTGTCCTGGACGAGGTCCTGGGCGTCGGCTTCGTTCCGCATCAGGCGCAGAGCGGTGCCGTACAGGCTGTCCAGATGACTGAGCGCGTCGGTGTCAAAACCCGGTCGCATGGCCTTGGCCGAGTATAGAGTGTCCTCGGGACGCGGCAGCGGACTGTGTCCAGTGGAGGCCGAAATCCGTCAATCTCTCCGCAGCACCGCTGAGTTTTCCAACGAATCGCCAGGGACCTTCGTGGTATGGCTCTTGCTGCCTTTGAATCGTTGCGATACCCCTTGTGATCACAGTAAGATTCCGATAATCCATCGGTGGCCACCCCATTATCTCCACGAGGTGTTCCTATGCGCATGCGCCTCACGCGCGGTGCTTCCATCTGCACGCTCGCCTTCTTGTTCACGGTCGGCATCGCAGGTGAGTCGAACGCGCAAAAACTGACCCCGGCCATGTTGTGCTCCTGGTCGCATCTCCGCGCGCCGGGCGCCAGCGTGAACGCGCAGTCGCAGTTCGCTCCGTACTACGGCAAGAACCTGATCCACTACGACAAGTTCGAGTGGTACATCTACAAGACGGAGCACTTCGAGATCTACTACTACCCGGAAAACGAGCAGCACCTGGCGCGCGTCGCGAGCTACGCGGAGAGCGCGTACCAGCATGTCAGCTCCGATCTGCGGCACGACCTCAATCAACGGGTGCCGCTCATCATTTTCAAGACGCACAGCGAGTTCGAGCAGCAGAACATCGCCCCCGGGCAGTCGCCCGAAGGCGTGCTGGCGTTCGCCGAAGGCGAGCGTCACCGCATGGTGCTGCCGATCGACCTGCCCTCGGATCTCCTCTACGGCCTCATCGTGCACGAGCTGACGCACGTCTTCCAGTACGACTTCATCCCGGTCTCGCTGCTCCGGCGGAACATTCCGCTGTGGGTGCACGAGGGCGGGGCCGAATACGAGCGCGGCATCTGGGACCCGCTCGATCTGATGACGGTGCGTGACGCCGCGGTGGCCGATATCATCCCGCGCATGAGCGAGATGGAAGGCTACGGCAATTTCGGGAGCCCGCGCCTGGTCTACAACCTGGGGCATGCGCTCTACGAGTTCATCGAGGCGCGCTGGCAGAAGGACGGCGTGCGCCAGTTCCTCTTCGCGCTGCGGAAGACCGCCATCGGCGGGGGCTCTAGCCCCCTACGAGGAAGCGTTCCAGATGACGGCGCGCGAGTTCGACCAGCAGTTCGAAAAGTACCTGAAAGACCGGTTCAAGGCGTTCCGCGACAAGGAGCGGCCGGCCGACTACGGTCAGGATCTCTCACCCGACCCCGAAAAGTCGCAGTACACCGGCGCCATCTCGATCGAGCCGTCGCCCTCGGGGGATCTCATCGCTATGGCGACCGGCAACCGCCGCGATCAGGAGCTCGACATCATTCTCGTATCGTCGAAGGACGGCGAAGTGGTGCGTAATTTGACACCCGGGTTCGACGTGGATCGCGGCTTCGAGTACATCGCGTACCCGAGCGGCAGCAACATGGTGCCCTGGATGTCGTGGTCGCCCGTCGGCGATCGGCTCGCCTACTTTGTCCGGAACGAGAAGTACAAGACGCTGATCATCCAGAACGTGCTCACCGGCAAGATCGAGCGCCGGTTCCACATTCAGACGGTCGACAACCCGGAATCGCCGAACATCTCGCCCGACGGCCTCACCGCGCTGTTCAGCGGGCTGCGCGCCGCGACGGGCGATATCTTCCGGCTCGACCTCAACAGCGGGGAGATCACCAATCTCACCAACGACACCTTCGGGGATCTCGCGCCGGTCTACTCGCCCGACGGCCGCTTCATCGTGTATCTCGCGCGCATCAGCGGTTCGCAGAAGCTGTTCCGGCTGGATGTCGACTCGGGCAAGAAGACGCAGCTGACCTTCGGCACGCAGGATGAAGCCGCCGCGAAGTTCCTGAACGACGACACGCTGATCTTCCCGTCCACCGCCACCGATCCGGCCACGCCGCTGACACCCGACGTCGCGCGCAACGGCAACATCTTCAACCTCTGGTCGCTCAGCCTGAAGACCGGCGAGCTCCGGCAGTACACCGACGCGCTTGGCGGCGTGCTGTCGCCGGTCGTCCTGTCGAAGGACGGCCCGTCGCCGAGGCTGGCCTTCGTCGACTACTACAAGGGCAACTTCAGCCTGCACACCTTCGACCTGAAGGAGCCGCTGCATACCGCCGCCTCGGCCGACTTCGGCACTCCGGGGCCGATCGTCGACTTCCAGGCGCCGCTGCAGCACACGCTCGTCGCCGAGAACAAGTCCAAGAAGGGCAGATTCGAGAAGATGTTCCTCGATGGCCGGCCGCCGGTCAACGTCGGCGTCACCAGCGGCGGCGACGTGTTCGGCGGATCGATGGTGTCGTTCACCGACGTGCTGGGCGATCAGCAGTTCAGCATGTATGCGTCTTCGGTTCAGCAGTACAAGACGATGTCGTTCTCGTACCTGAACCTGTCGAGCCGGCTCCAGTGGGCGGTGCAGGGCTACTCGCAGACGCAGTTCTTCTACGGGCAGCTGGCAAACTACTTCTACGACCCGGCCATCGCGCCGTTCATCCGCCGGGAGGATGCGCTGGCCACCCAGACGGTCCGCGGGGGATCGATCTTCGGCATCTACCCGTTCAGCACCTATCGTCGCGTCGAGCTCTCGGGCGGCCTCGTCGACTTCCGCGAAGAGTACCAAGACCCGGGGCTGCAAGCCGAAGCCGACCGGTATCAGCAGCAGAATTTCGGCGCCACGCTCTTCAATAACGGCCTCATGATGCCGCTGGGCGTGGCCTTTATCCAGGAAACCACGGTGTTCCGCGAATACGGGCCGCTCTCGGGCAGCACGATGCGGCTGTCGTATGAAGGGGCGCCGAAGGTCGGCAAAGCGCTGTCACGGCAGACCACCGACGGAGACGCGCGGTACTACATGCGGCTGGGCGCCAACGGCGTGTTTGCGCTGCGGGGCTATGGATTCCGGAGCTGGGGCGAGGCCCCCGGGTACACGTTCTTCGGCGGCAACTCCGAAATGCGCGGCTACGAGTACCGCGAGTTCCTCGGGCACAGGGGGTTCTACGCCAACGCCGAGCTCCGGTTCCCGCTGATTCATGCGATGGCCACGCCCATCGGCATTCTCGGCGGCATCCGCGGCGTGTTCTTCTTCAATATCGGCGGCGCCGCGCTGAATAACCAGAGCTTCAAGATCTTTGACAGAGCCGACGGCATCATCCCGGAGGTCAGGGCGCAAAACGGGCAGGTCACGCGACCGGCGCAGAGGCTCGAAGGGTTCCGGCTCGTCGACTCCCGAGCCTCCTACGGCCTCGGCCTCGAGACCTTCGCGCTCGGTTTCCCGGTCCACTTCGACTGGTCATACCGGACGCTCTTCAATAAGCCGTGGGAAGACGTGCTCTTCGCGAGTGAGGGCGGCAGCGCCGCCTTCCGCAAGGCGCGCTTCACGGCCTGGATCGGGTATGACTTTTAAGAAGTAGAAAGTAAAAAGTAGGAAGTGAAAAGTAGGAAGTAAGAACTTTGCAGTTTTTACTTTCTACTTTCTACTTTCTACTTCTTACTTCTTACTTCTTACTTACTAGTGCCCTCCCCCTGTCCCCGCATCGTTTCACTGCTCTCCGACTACCTCGACGGCCGTTTACCTGCTGAGGTGAGAAGCGACCTCGAGCAGCATCTCGGTGGCTGCTCCGAATGCGCGGCCTTCGTGGAAACGTTCAGGTCGACCGTGACGCTGCTGCAATCGCTGACCGAGGACGATCTGCCGGAAGAGCTCCGGGTGCGGCTGAAGGCGTTCCTGGACGACCGCTGCAACAGCTGAGTATCCTCTCAGCCATGTCTCTCTCCCCGAAGCCGGCGTCCGAGTCACTCACGGAGATGGTCCAGGTCGTGCTGCCGAACGACGCCAACCCGATGGGCTTCATGCTGGGCGGCGCCGTCATGCACCTCATCGACATCGCCGGCGCGATTGCCGCCTTCAGGCACGCGCACGCATTGGTGGTGACCGCCGCGGTCGACGGCCTCGAGTTTCTGAGCCCCGTCAAGGTCGGCGACTTCATCGTCTTGAAGGCGCGGGTGACGGCGGCGTTCACGACGTCGCTGGAAGTCGAGGTGAAGGTGTATTCGGAAGAGGCCTTGACCGGCCGGCGTCGGATGACCAGCCGCGCGTACTTGACCTTCGTGACGCTGGAGCGCGACGGCGTGCGCGCGAAGATTCCGCCGCTGGCCATCGAAACCGACGAAGACAGGCAGTTACAGGAAGCCGGGCAAACCCGCCGCGAAGCGCACCTCGCCCGGCGCGCCCGGATCTGAACAAGAGATCAGGAGGCCAGGAGAACAATTTGTTTTCTCCTGATCTCCTAATCTTCTGTGCGTATTTCAGTTCGCCAGTTTCGGCCCGCGGGCCCGCAGCTGGACGATGCTCTTGTCGAGGTTGATCGCCACGCGATAGCGGCTCAGAAACTTGTAGCCGACGATCCCGCCCAGCCGGAAGCCGAGCAGCACGCTCGGCGCGCGCAGGTTCAACACGACCACCGAGAGATTGCGGTACTCGATCTTACTGGTGAAGTTCAGGTTGACGCCCGGCATCAGAAACGCGTCGCGGTCCCACCCGGAAGCGCCGTAGACCTTGAGCGGGATGTTCCGCATTTCGCCCCGCTCGAGGCCGCTCGCGGTGTCGGTGCTGATGGAGATGACCTGCCCGCCGGTATCCAGAATGAAGCTCGCCGGTCCGCCCTGCACGTGCCCGGGCACCATGGCGAGGCGGTGCATTCGCAGCGGCAGCTCGACGTCCGCCGGCTCGACGGGAAGCTGTGTTCCCATCTGCAGTATCTGACGGTCGTAGTCGATGATGACCGACAGACCCAGCGCCAGCGGCGAGAAGCTCTCCATCTCGCGCGTGGGCAGCCCGTGCAGCGGAGGGTTCTTGATGATCGACGGCACGTTGTGCACCTTGATCGAGCCGATCTCCAGCTCGTCGAGCCGCGTGAGCTCCAGCTCGCGCACGCCGAGATCGCCGACCCCCGCGCTCAGAATATTGACGATCGGACGGATGCCCATCCGGGCCGCGGTCTCGCGGGAGATGACTGTCTGTTCGGAGCCCGTGTCGAGCACGAAATCCATCAGCGGGCCGCGATTCACCTTGGCTTTGACGATGATTTTCTCGTTGATGATGCGGAAGGGCACCGTGTGCAGCTTCCCGGCCGAGCTCGCGTCGATCTGCACCGGCGGCCTGGCGCCGAACGCGCGAAGGAAGCGCACCTCTGCGCGCGCCCACGCGGCTTTCGCGCTGCGATCCTTGTTGGGCAGCAGGTTGATGTAGCTCGAGTAGGCGGTGGCCGCTTCTTCGTAGCGGTTCATGCGCTCGTAGATGGACCCGACCGTGTGATGGAACTCGGCATCGCGCGGATCCTTGCTGAGCGCCGATTGCGCCGTCTCGAGCGCGGCGTCGAACTTGTTCCGTCCGGCGAGGCTCCGTGCGAGCCCGTGCAGCGCGCGGCCGTTGTCGCGTTGAATCGCGAGCGCATCCTGAAACTTCAGCTCCGACGCCTCGAAGAGCCCGGCGGCCCACATCGCGTCGGCGTACAGCGCAATGGACTCTGCATCTCTGGCCGCGGTCCTGGCGAGCAGCTGCGCGTCGGCGTAGGCGTGTGAGAAATCTCCCAAACGCAGCGCCGATTTCACGCCGCCCATGAGCGCCTCCCGGCGAATCCGCGGATCATCGCTGGGCTTGGCCTGCTCGAAGGCGGTGAACGCTTCGACGTATCGACCGTCGGCGAACAGGAGCTTGGCGAGTTGAAGCTGCACCGCAGCAGCGTCGGCGGAGATTGCCGACGTGACAGGCATGAAGAACGTCAGAGCCGCGATCAAGACCGCGGCGAAAGGCACCACCCTGAGGACTGAGAACATGCGTTCCTCTCGGTCAACCAGCCGAATTTAACTGGATTGTAGGAGCGGCCGACGCCGGGCGCAATCGAAAACGAGCCTTAGCGAGTGTAATGCTCGATGGGAACGCCGTCGTACATCTCGTCGATCCGCAGGATCTGCGCCTCGCGGCTGTAGGTACCCAATTCGTAATCCTCGCTCATGATGAGCGCTTTGATGGGTTTGGTGGGGCACACTTCAGAACAGAGGCCGCAAAAGCTGCACCGGGACAGGTTGAAATCGAAATAATCCAGAATCTTGATCTTCTGTCCGGGCTCGCGGTGCCCGCCAAGCGCGATCAGATCGTCCGGGCAGGCCTTCGCACACTGATCGCACACGATACAGGTCTGCGCGCCCGACTCCGGCTCCACCTGAAGCCGCAGCACGCCGCGGAAGCGCGGCGCGACCGGGCGCCGCTCGGCCGGGTACTGAAAGGTGAACGCCGGCTGAGGCGTGTACTTCAGCGTCAGCCACATGCCCTTCAGGAGGTCGACCAGGAAGATGGTTTTCAGCAGTTTGATCATGAGCGCTCGCCTGCCCCCCCGCCAACCCCCGCGCCAACAAGGATGGGCTCCGTGGTACCCGCCATGATGACGCGCTCCTTGCGGAGCACGGTGTCCTCCTTGCGGATTTTGTCCTGGAGGCGCATCAGCCCGTAGAGCAGCGCTTCAGGGCGCGGAGGGCATCCGGACACGTAGACGTCGACCGGCACGATCTTGTCGACGCCTTGAAGCACGCTGTAGGTCGGGAAGGGACCCCCTGCGTTCGAGCAGCTGCCCATCGAAATCACCCACTTCGGCTCGGGCATCTGATCGTAGAGCCGCCGCAGCACAGGCGCCATCTTCTTCGTGACGGTGCCGGCGACGATGAGCAGATCCGACTGGCGCGGGGACGCGCGGAATACCTCGGCGCCGAAGCGCGCGATGTCGAAGCGCGAGGCCGAGGCCGCCATCATTTCAATCGCGCAGCACGCCAGGCCGAAGCCCATCGGCCAGAGCGAGTTCTGGCGCGCCCAATTGAGGACTTTGTCGACGTTCGTGGTGATGAAGTTGTCTTCGAACTTGTGGTCGATTAACCCCATGAATGCTCCGTATTCTATCGTTGAAAGTACTTCGCGTTCAAATGAATGAAACTGGCCCATTTCTGAGGCGTTTCATCGAGCGAGTAGATGGCCTCGACCGGGCAGGCCGGCACGCAGGCGCCGCAGTCGATGCACTCGTCCGGGTGGATGTAGAGCATCTCGGCGGTCTCGAACGCCGGCTCGTCCTTGCGCGGATGGATGCAGTCGACGGGACACACATCGACGCAGGCCGTATCCTTCGTGCCGATGCAGGGCTCCGTGATGATGTAGGCCATCCTGCTAGACGATCTTCATCCGTCCGGCGAAGCCTTCTTCGTACCCGTGGTAATGAGCGAGCGACGGCTCGGGGTGCTGCCAGCAGTAGTACCCCTCTCCATTGTCGAAATCGACGAGCCACAGGCCCTTGGCGTTGAGCCCCAGCTTATGGATGCGCTCCGTCCAGTCGTCGACGATCATCTGCAGCTCGGCGCCGAGCTTCGTCCGCTGCGGGTCGTCGTCTACGAGATCGTCCATCGAGTCGGCGAGGACCTCGACCTGGCGCGCCGCTTCCGCCGTCATCTCCTGCACGGCAGGCAGGAGCTCTCGCGCTTCGGTAAAGGTAAATACCACCCCGCGATTATAGTATGGACACACATATGGTTATGGCATGCGGGGCCGTGGCGCGAAGCGCGAAGGCGGCCGCGATTCTGTTCGTGTTCGTGTGCGCCGCGACGGCCGCCGATGCGCAGGACCTGCCCGATCGCCCGATTTCGCTCGCCGGCGGCCGCATTACGCTGGGCACGGATCTCACCGTCTCGATGACCCCGCAGGATGATAGTGAGGGCGCCTGGTTCAACTACACCGATTACGAGCACAATGCGCTGCGGTTGCTGAGGCTTGGCGTGACCGCCGACGTCCGAATCACCGATCGTCTCTCGGTGCTCACCGATGTGCGCAGCGAGAACGGCGAGGCCCTGCAAGCGTACGCGCTCTATGTGCGCGTGCGGCCGTGGCGCGACCGCCCGCTCGACATTCAGGCAGGGCGCATCCCGCCGACCTTCGGCGCGTTCTCGCGCCGCGACTACGGCGCGGGGAATCCGCTGATCGGATACCCGCTCGCCTACCAGTACCTCACGGCGGTCAGGGCGGACGCGCTGCCCTCAACGACCGGGGACGTCATCAGGATGCGGGCGCGCGGCTGGCGCCCGAGCTACCCTATCGGCTCGCTTGCTATGGCACCCGGGCTGCCGCTGATCACCGCCTTCCGGTGGGATACCGGCGCGCAGGTGCGCGTGGGCGGCGACGCGCTCAACGTCAGCGCGGCGCTGACCAATGGCACGGTGTCCGATCCACACACCCGCGACAACAACGGCGGCAAGCAGCTCGCGGCGCGTGTGCAGTGGCAGGCGGCGACCGGGCTTACGCTCGGCGGCTCCGCCGCGCGCGGCGCCTATGTGGCCGACGAGGCGCTTGCCACCGCCACGCTCATCGCCGGCAGTGGCAGCACGGCCGGATCGGCTCAGCACGCGCTGGGCCTGGACGCCGAGTACTCGCGCGACCATTGGCTCGTGCGGGGCGAAGCGATCTGGAATCAATGGCAGGTGCCGACGCTGTCGCAGAGCCTCGGCGCCTCGAGCCTGTTCCTGGAAGGCCGGTACAAGATCGTTCCAGGCATGTTCGTAGCCACCCGGGTCGACCGTCTCAACTTCAGCGAGCTGGGCTCGGGGGCGGCGCGCCGCTCATGGGATGCCCCGGTCACCAGGGTGGAGACCGGCGTGGGCTTTTACCTCCGGCGGAATCTGCTGGCCAAGGGCACCTATCAGCACAACTGGCGCGACGGTGGTCGCGTCCGCAGTCTTGGCCTGCTCGCCGCGCAGCTCCACTTCTGGCTGTAGAGACCAGTGTGATCCGCGTGACACGCTCTGCCCTCTGCCTTCTGCTCTCTGCCCTGTCAGTGGGCGCGCGAGCCCAGGCGCCGGGCGGCATCATCAGAGGGCGCGTGGACGTACGTCGCGCGATGCCGCCGGCCGAGCGGCGCCCGAACGTCAGCGATCTCGGCATGCATGCGGCCCACGACGCGGTCGAACAGCGGCGATCGGTGGTGTATCTCGAATCGGCGCCGGCGCTGGCCTTTCCCGACATCGAGCCTCAGCGCGCGGCGATGGACCAACGCAGCGAGACGTTCGTGCCCCACGTGCTGGCCGTCACGGTCGGCACGACGGTCGATTTTCCCAACAACGATCACATCTACCACAACGTGTTTTCGCTGAGCGGCACGAGGCGTTTCGATCTCGGACGCTACGCCGCCGGCCGTTCGCGCTCCGTACGGTTCGATCGCCCCGGCATCGTCCGGGTGTTCTGTGAAATCCACTCGCACATGAGCGCGTTCATTCTGGTCTTCAACCACCGCTACTTTGCCGTCACCGGGACCGACGGAAGGTACCAGATCAACCGTGTGCCCGCCGGGCGGTACACGCTGGTTGCCTGGAGCGAGGGCTCGATCAGAGAGTCGCGAGCCGTCGTGATCGCCGAAGACGCCGCAGCGGTCGACGCAGACTTCGTACTTCGGTAAGGCATGAACGTACTGGGATCGCTCACAAACCGCATCTTTCTGGCCAGCGCCGCGCTCGCGGTGTTGTCCATCGGCGCGGCCGTGTACTTCGTCAGTCACACGACGACCGCACAAGCGGAGGCGGAGCTGCAGCGCGGCTTGATCGAAGCGGGCGCGCTCGTCGATCAGCAGTGCGCCACGCTCGTGCAGACCCTGACGGTCATGGCCAGGCTGGTGGCCGACGACCCTAGGCTGAAAGCCGCGGTCGACACCGGCGATCCCCCGACCGTTCAGCCGCTCGCGCGCGACTATCAGCGGCAGCTCCAGGCGGCATTGCTCGTGCTGACCGGCGCAAACGGTGTGATTCTCGCCGCAGCGGGCGAGCTGGATGTGACGCCGGCGGCGATTGGCGCGCTGCCCGAGATCCAACATGCGCTCGGGGGACGCGAGTCAACAGGCTTCTGGCCGCAGGCCAACGGCGTCGCCCAGGTCGTGACGGTCCCGATCACGATCGGCCTCGACCGGCCCGAGATCATGGGCACGCTCACGCTGGGGTTCCGCCTCGACAACACCCTGGCGGCGCAGTTCAAGCGGGCAACCGAAAGCGATATCGCGTTCGCGGTCGACGGCGAGATCCGGGCGTCGACGCTGCCGCCAGGCGACCGCCCGCATCTCACCTCCCTGCTGAAGAACGAAGACGTGCAGACGGTCTCGCTCGAGGATGGTGAGTACGTCGCCCTGAAGCGCCCTCTCATGCCCGCCCCGGCGTCGGCGGGCGGCGAAGGCGCGCCGACGGTTCTGCTGTTGCGGTCACGCACGGAACGGCTGCGATTCCTCGACGCCATCCACACCGGCCTGGCCATCGTCGCCGTCGTGGCGGTTCTCGCCGCGACGATCCTCAGCTACGCTGTTGCGCGTACCATCACGCGGCCGATCGCCACGATTACGGATGCGATGCGCGAGATGGCCGCGACCGGAGATTTGACGCGGAAGATTCTGCTCAGAGGCTCGGCGGGCTGGGAGGATGAGGATGCGACACTGCTGGCTGCAACGTTCAACACGCTGACCGACTCGATCGCGCGCTTTCAGCGCGAGGTAGCGCAGCGCGAGCGGCTGTCCGCCCTCGGACGGCTCTCAACCGTGATCGCGCACGAGATCAGGAATCCGCTGATGATCATCTAGGCCTCGCTGCGCACGCTCGGCAGCGACACCGTGAGCCGGGACGCCATCCGTCAGGCGATGCACGACGTGGACGAAGAAGTGGAACGGCTCAACCGCATCGTCAACGACGTTCTCGACTTCGCGCGGCCCATACGGTTTGACTACGCGCCGGCCGACGTGAATGCGCTGTGCGCCGACGCCGAGCAGGCGACGCGCGCGGCCGCCACGGGGGTGACGGCGACGGTGAGCCTCGATCCGGCGCTGACGCTGTTCGTGACCGACGCCGAACGCCTGAGAACCGCGCTCGTGAACATTCTCATCAACGCAAGGCATGCGGTCGCTGCGCGGCGGCAGAGCGAAGGCGGTTTCACCGGCGGTGGCCCCGATATTGAGCTGGAAACATCGGCCTCCCCTCTCCGCATCACCATCCGCGATCGTGGCATTGGCGTGAAGCCCGATGATCTGCCGAGAGTATTCGACCCGTACTTCACGACGAAGCGCACGGGATCGGGCCTCGGGCTGGCCATCGCGAAGAACATCGTCGAAGGGATGGGCGGCTCCCTTGCCCTGGAGAGCCGGCCCGGCGGAGGCACTGAAATCCGCATCGACCTGCCGCCGCGCGAGAGTGAGGTGCGTTCATGACCCCTCGAGGCGGCACGTTGCTGCTCGTCGACGACGAACAGAAGATCCGGCGGACGCTTGGACAGGCGCTGCGCACCGAAGGGCACGACGTGCTGGAAGCCGGAAGCGTCGGAGAGGCGCGGCGCACGCTCGCCGAGCGAAACGTCGATGTGCTGATCGTGGACAATCTGATGCCCGACGCGACCGGGCTTGATCTGATCAGAGAGCTCGTCTCGAGCACCTCAGAAGCCGAGCGCCCGCAGATTCTGATGATGACGGCGCACGCGACGATCGAGAGCGCCATTGAGGCGATGAAGCTGGGTGCGCTCGATTACCTGCAGAAGCCATTCGAGGTTGACGAGCTGCTGGTCGTGGTGCGACGCGCGCTCGAGCTGCAGCGCCTCAGCTCCCACCAGCGCTACCTGCTCGACGAGCGTGACGAAGAGTTCAACCACTACGGCATCGTCGGTCGCAGCCGCGGCATGGAAGAAGTCATCCGCAAGGCCGAGCTGGTGGCAGAAACCAAGAGCACCGTGCTGATTACGGGCGAGACGGGCACCGGCAAAGAACTGGTCGCGCGCGCGATTCATGCGCGAAGCGCGCAGCGCAACATGCCGCTCATCAAGGTGAACTGCGCGGCGATTCCCGAGACGCTGCTGGAATCGGAGCTGTTCGGGCACGTACGCGGGGCCTTCACCGGCGCGACGACGAACAAAAAAGGGAAGTTCGCGCTCGCTGACGGCGGCACTATTTTGCTCGATGAGATCGGCACGATGAGCCTGGTGCTGCAGTCGAAGCTGCTGCGCGTGCTGCAGGAGCGCGAGTTCGAGCCGCTCGGCTCCGAGCGCAGCCAGCAGGTCGATGTGCGCGTGATTGCCTCGACGAACCGCGATCTCCGGCAGATGGTGGCGGACGGCCACTTTCAGGAGGACCTGTTCTACCGCCTGCACGTGATTCCTATCGACATTCCACCACTCCGGAGCCGCCGCGAAGATATCACCGTGCTCGCGGAACACTTCGTCCGCAAGCACCAGCAGCGCACGGGCAAGCGCATCGATCGGATCGAGGACGGCGTGCTCGACAAGCTGGTCGACTACGAGTGGCCCGGAAACGTCCGGGAGCTCGAGAACACCATCGAGCGCGCGGTCGTGCTGTCCATCAACGGCGAGATCAACGCCAAATCGATTTCGGTGCTCGGCGTCGCCACGGGACAGTCCAGCACGCTGCCCTCATTGAAGCTCCGCACTAACATCGAATGGATCGAGCAGGAAACGATCCGGCGCGCCCTCGAGAATGCGGGCGGCGTGAAGAAGGACGCGGCCGACCTGATGGGGATCAGCCAGCGCGCACTCAGCTATTACCTCGCGAAATACAGATTCCAATAACCGTAAGTTGTTACGGGGCGCGTAAGCCCTGCTCGGACCATGACCCAAGATCCCCGCAGAATCCTGCCGAGAGCATCGCCTCCGAGCGGCACCCGCTTTGCCTTACGCATTCACATGAAGAAAGTGCTGGCTCTCTCTATTGCGTTGTCGGTGCTGGTTCTGTGGGCGCTCGGCTGCGAAGGTGGAGGCGGCGCGACAACCGGGACTCCGACGACGCCGACCGGGACAACCGGCGGCAACGTTGGGGCGACTGTCGCGCTGACAGCCAGCGGCGTGAGCGACGCGGCACCTCGCATCGCGACTAGTGCGCGGATCCGGTTTACGAACAACGACACCAGAACCCATCAGATACTCTCCACGCCCCATGGCGCCCATTCCGACTGCCAGGCATTGAACAGCATCGGCACCCTGGCGGCCGGAGAGAGCGGCGTCTCAGACCCGCTGACTGCCGCCCGAGGCTGTGGGTTCCACGATCATATGAATCCGAGCGACAACCGGTTCCGCGGTCAGGTACTGGTGGGACTCAGCGCCGGCGACCCGCCGCCGCCCGAACCCGGATACTAGTCCATTTTTACCAGCTGACCGCGGATCGCGCCGCCGCCGTTCACCGTCGTGTGCACGTTGAAGTAGTTGCCTGCCGGATTGTTGAAAACC
>JANNJO010000389.1:0-4414 GCA_031395755.1 Acidobacteriota bacterium | reverse complement strand
TGGAAATACATCGGCGGCGTCAACACGTGGGGCGAAATCACCGTCGATCCAGCGAAAGGCATCGCTTATTTCCCGCTCGGATCGCCCACCTACGACTTCTACGGCGCCGACCGGCACGGTGCAAATCTGTTCGGGTCGTCGCTGCTTGCGCTGAACGTCCGCACGGGAAAGCGGCTGTGGCACTACCAGATGGTCCATCACGATTTGTGGGACTACGACAATGTGTCGGCCCCGCAATTGACGACGGTGCATCGAAACGGCAGGACGATTGACGTCGTTGCGCAGGCGGGCAAGACCGGGTTCCTTTACGTCTTCGACCGCGTCTCGGGCGAGCCGCTCTGGCCAATCGAAGAGCGTCGCGTTCCTCCGAGCGAGATTCCCGGCGAGGCGGCGTGGCCCACTCAGCCGTTTCCGACGGCGCCGCCGCCGTTCGCTCCGCAGCGCTTCACGGCTGACGACATCAATCCGTACATTCTGACCCCCGAACAGCGTGAGACCTGGAAAGCGCGCATCGCGAATGCCCGCAACGACGGGCTCTTCACGCCTCCTGCGTTGAAAGACACGGTGTCGATTCCCGGCGCGCAGGGGGGCGCCAACTGGGGCTGCACGGCCGCCGATCCTTCAAAAGGCATCGTGTATGTGTTGAGCATCAACGTGCCGTCCATCTACAAGTTGAGCACCGAAGCGCCGGCGCCCGGCGGCGGCAGAGCCGGTGGGCCCGCGGCCATCGCGCAGGGCCGAGTGCTGTATGAACAAAAGTGCCAGACCTGCCACGCGCCCGACTTGCGAGGCTCCGGAAACTATCCTTCGCTCGTAGACATCACGGCGCGCATGGGACCCGAGTCGTTCAGGGAAGTGATCGTCGGCGGACGTCCCGGAATGCCATCTTTTAACGAACTGAGCAGCGCGGACCTCGATGCCCTCGTGTCGTTTCTCGGAAGTCCGAACGCAGCGTCTGGGCGCGGTCGAGGGGCAGGACCGGGCACCGCTCAGATGCCGGCAGGTCCCGTCGTCGCCTCCGGTGGAGCCCCGGGCGGTCGCGTGGTCCCGCCGGGCCGTGCCGGCGGAATGGTCGGACCGGCGTATCCGCCTGGTCTCAAAGTCCCTGAAGTGCGCAGGTACACGGGTTACGGCATGGACGGCACGATCGTGAAGCCGCCGTACTCGACGCTGACGGCTTACGACCTCAACAGCGGGACGATCAAATGGCAGGTCCCGGCAGGTGGTGACGATCCGCGCGCGATCGCGCAAGGCGCGAAAGACACAGGCTTCATCAGCCAGCGCACCGGCATCATCACAACCTCGGCCGGCCTGTTGTTCCATCCCGGCGGCGACGGCAAGTTGCGCGTCTACGACTCAGACAGCGGACGTGTGCTCTGGACCGGTGACATGCCGGCTGGGTCGCGAGGAATTCCGGCAATGTACGAGGTCAATGGCCGGCAGTTCTTTGTCGTCAGCGCGACGTCGACGATCGGAGGCCAGGAAGGCGCGACGAATCAAAACGCACCGGCGCCGGTCAGAGCGTACGTCGCATATGCGTTGCCGGGGAATGGATCTCCGAAGTGATACGAGCGAAAAGCCCGCGACGCGAACGGCGCGTCCTCCGCGACGAGATTCGCGACCAACTGATCGAGCACATTCTGAACGGCCGACTGGCGCCGGGTGAGCGAATCGTCGAGATGCGCATCGCCCAGCAGTTCGGCGTCAGCCAGGCGCCCGTCCGCGAGGCGCTGCGCGATCTCGACCTGCTCGGTTTCGTCGTGAGCTCACCTTTTCGTGGCGCCATCGTCCGTCAGATTTCGGTCGAGGAGCTCGTGCAGCTCTACCCAATCCGGGCGGTGCTCGAGGGTCTCGCCGCACGTCACGCGGCGTCCCGGATCAAAGCGGCGACGCTCAAGAAGCTCGAAGGTCTCCTCGCGACGATGCGCACCGCCGCCGCCCGTGGGGATCACCGCCGGGCGGTCGAAGCGGATTTTGCGTTTCACCTCACGATTGTCGAGGCGTCGGGCAACCGGTTGCTTCAGCAAATCTGGGATCGGATGCGGCTGGCGACGACGACGTTCCTGACGGTTTCGAAGTCGCATCATTCGCTCAGTGAGATCGTCGAGCGGCACGCAGCAGTGGTCGACGCGTTGCGAACCAAGGATCCCGACGCGGCCGAGCGCGCCCTGCGACTGCACATCGAAGAGCCTGGAGAGTGGCTGCGCGCGGCGTTGGAGGAGGAAGCGGCAGAGGTCGAGGAAGGGAAAGCCGGTCGTAAGAACCGAATCAGTCGGCGCCGCTAAAGAAGGGATTTGTTTATGACCTATCGACTTGGAGCGTTTCTCGCGGTGGCCGTCCTGGTCGCGGCAGCGTTTGCGTCCATCATCCACGGTGCGTCGAAGAATTTCATGCCGGACGTCGTGTTCGCCGGTTCGAGTCTCACTGGCTGGCAACCCATCGGAGAGAGCGCCTGGCGAGCAGAAAACGGCGAAATCATCGGCACTCCCAAAGGCACCGCCGGCGGCTGGCTGCTCGCGAATCGGTCATACCAGGACGTCGCCGTCTTCGCATCATTTCGATGCGCTGCGGGCTGCCAGACGGGCGTGTTGCTGCGCGCCGAGCGGACTGCCGACGGCGGGGTCAAAGGCGTCTTCGTGTCGTTGAACGACGGGGACCTTGCCGCGTATCGCGTGACGGTGGATCGTCAGGGAGCTCAAACATCCAAAGAACGGCTGAGAGGGCCAGGGGGCGGACAGCTGCGCGTGGCGTTGCCGCCGCCAGATCCGCCGCCGGCTGCCGCCGGCCGCGCAGGGGGTCCTGCGGGTCTGCCGCCGTTCCCTGGTGGAATTGCGTCGCCCATTCCGCGGCCGAGCACGGGACTGCAGAGCAACGACTGGAACACCATCGAAGTGGTGCTCGATGCCAACATCCTTCGCGCGTTTCTCAACGACGCGGGAGGAATCTCTGACTCGGTGGCCGAGCCCGAGTACGGCGCCTACGGTCCGTTCGCGCTGTATGTGGGCGGCACCGGAGAAGTGCGGTTTAAGGACGTCTCGTACAAGGATCTTCAGCCACGAGTGGCACAGCCAGAACAGGTGTCGACCAAGTTTCGAATGCAGCAGGTGAACGAGTTCTACTATTCGTGGGGCCCTGCCGTCGCCGACTTCAATCGCGACGGAACGCCCGACATCGTCGCGGGTCCTTACTACTACCTCGGCCCGCAGTACACGACAGCTCGCGAGATTTATATCGGCGGAACGATCGATCCGGGTACGCAGTACTTCAACGGCCTGCAATACGCCTACGACTTCACGGGCGATGGATGGCCCGACGTGTTGAACGCAGTGTTTCAACGTCCGGCGATTCTCTACGTCAACCCCAAGGGAGAGTCGCGACGCTGGGATACCTACACCGTGACCGACCGTATGTCGTGCGAGTTCATGCTGCTCAAGGACGTCGACGCGGACGGCAAGCTCGAGTTTCTGTTCAAAGACAGCGAGAACAGGTTCGTCTATTCGAAGCCTGACCCGGCCAATCCCACTGGGCTCTGGACGAAGCACGCGATCAGCGAGCCCGGGCCTTGGGCAAACCATGGCATGGGTGTCGGCGACGTCAACGGCGACGGGCGCGTCGATTTCCTGAACGCGTTTGGATGGTGGGCACAGCCCGATCGTCCATCGTCTGGAACGTCGACGTGGAACTATCATCCCGCGGCTTTCGGACGCTGGACGCGGTCCGGTCCGGGCGGAGCAGAGATGGCGGTCTACGACGTGAACGGCGACGGTCTCAACGACGTCGTGACGTCGCTGCAGGCCCATGGCCTGGGGTTGTCGTGGTTCGAGCAGAAGAAAGCCGCTGACGGGTCGCGTTCGTTTGTCGAACACCCGATCATGACCGATTTCTCGACGAAAAATGCCGGCGGGGTGATGTTCTCGCAGTTGCACGGTGCGACGTACGCCGATGTCGACGGCGACGGCCTGCAAGACTTCATCACCGGCAAGCGGTTCTGGTCTCATCTCGATACGTTCATCGATCCGGACCCGCACGGTCCGCCGGTGCTATACGTCTACCGCACCGTGCGGAACCCTAAGGCGCCCGGCGGAGCCGAATTCGTGCCCGAGTTGATTCACAACCGTTCGGGTGTCGGCTCGCACCTGTCTGTCGTCGATCTCGACAGAGACGGCAACGCCGAGATCATCACGTCGACCAAGCGGGGGACGTACATCTTCTGGAACAACTGGAAAGCAGCCAAGCGCTAACATGCGACTACTTCGCGCAACGGCCGTCGTCTTTGCCGCGGCCACCCTCGTCTCCGCTCAGGCGCCGAAGCCGGAGAAAGACTGGCCGTCCCACGGCCACGACGCCGGCGCGCAGCGATACTCGCCGCTCAAGCAAATCAATACGGCCAATGTCTCGAGTCTCCGGCTCGTGT
>JANNJO010000489.1:0-8514 GCA_031395755.1 Acidobacteriota bacterium | reverse complement strand
GGGGGCGGGCCCCTCGCCCCGCCTTCCCTGTCTGGCGCCCTCTCCCCCCTATCTCCCCCGCCCCTTTATGTTCGGGGGGGGCGCGCCCCCCCCCCCCCACGACAGACTGGTGGTGATCCTATGGCGATGATTGCACTCGGCGTGTGCGGCGGAATTGGGGCCTACAAGTCGGTCGAAGTCGTCCGCGGCCTCCAGAAGCAGGGGCACGATGTCGTCGCCGTGATGACGCGATCCGCCACGCAGTTCGTCGGTGAGCTGACGTTCGAGGCGATGACGCGCCATCGCGTGCTGACCAGTCAGTTCGAGCCGGGCGCCAGCGCCGACATCGAGCACATCTCGCTCGCGTCCAGCATCGATCTGCTGCTGGTCGCTCCCGCGACCGCCAACATCATCGGAAAGTTCGCCAGCGGCATCGCGGATGATTTTCTGACGTCGCTCTATCTCGCCACCAGGGCGCCGGTGCTCATGGCTCCTGCCATGAACACGCATATGCTCGAGCATCAGGCCGTTCAGCGAAACCTCGAGGTGCTCGCCGGACGCGGCGTTCGATTCGTTGACCCGGGTGCGGGATATCTGGCGTGCGGCTGGATCGGCAAGGGCCGGCTCGCGGAGCCCGCAGAGATCGTGGCGGCCGCAGGAGAGGTGCTCTCGCCGTCGGGACCGCTCAAGGGCAGAACGGTGATCGTGACCGCGGGGCCCACGCGAGAAGCGCTGGATCCCGTCCGCTTCGTCGGAAACCGGTCGAGCGGCAGGATGGGCTACGCCATGGCCACCGCCGCGCGCAACCGCGGCGCACGCGTCGTGCTGGTGAGCGGCCCGACCGAGCTGCCGTCGCCTGCCGGCCTCGAAACCATTCGCGTCACCACGGCGGCAGAGATGCGGGACGCGACCGTGTCCCGCGCCGCCCAGGCGGACGTGGTGATTATGGCTGCGGCCGTCGCCGACTACGCCCCGGCCGGCGCCGCGAATCAGAAAATCCACAAGGACGAACACACGCGCACGCTGACGCTTGTCCGCACGCCCGACATCCTCGGTGAGCTCAGCCGCCTCCGCGCCGGCAGCGATCGCCCGTTGCTCGTCGGCTTCGCCGCCGAGACCACGGACGTCGTCGCGAGCGCCCGCAGAAAGCAGCGCGAGAAGGGCGTCGATCTCGTCGTGGCTAACGACGTATCGCGCACCGACGCCGGCTTCGAGGTCGACACGAACGAAGTGACCCTGGTCTCTGCGAGCGGCGACGAAACCCTCCCCTTGCAGTCGAAGACGGCCATCGCCGCCCAGGTCATCGATCGGATCGAAACCCTTCTCCGGTCGCGCACGCCTACCGCCGGTAGGGCGGAACTTTAGTTCCGCCGAACTCATGGCGAACACGCACGATCAGCTGTCAGAACACCTCAGATTGTTCGGAGAGCTCGGTGTGATCGGTTTTCGCAGAGATGCGGTGTGGGCCGCTCGCCCTGACGGGAGCGGCGGGGACAGGGCGGAGAGCAGAGGGCAGAGGGCAGAGCCCGAAAAGGATCCGGGATCCCGTTCTCGACTGGTGGCGATTCGTGAAGATATCGGCGACTGCACGCGCTGCAAGTTGTGCACGCTCGGGCGAAAACAAATCGTGTTCGGCGTCGGCAACCCGAACGCGGATTTGATGTTCGTCGGCGAGGCGCCCGGGCGCGACGAAGATATCCAGGGCATCCCGTTCGTCGGACGGTCGGGCCAGAAGCTCACCCAGATCATCGAGGCCATCGGGCTCACCCGCGAAGACGTGTACATCGCCAACGTCATCAAGTGCCGGCCGCCCGAGAACCGCAATCCGGATCCCGACGAAGTGGCGTCGTGCGAGCCTTTCCTGTTCAGGCAAGTCGATACCATCAAGCCCAAAGTCATCGTGGCGCTTGGCACCTTTGCTGCCAGGTCGCTCCTGAAGACGACCGAGCCCATTTCTCGCCTGCGCGGCCGCGTGTACGACTATCGCGGCGTCAAACTGATCCCCACGTTCCACCCGGCGTTTCTCCTTCGCAATCCGAGCTGCCGGCGCGAGGTGTGGGAGGACATGAAGAAGGTCCGCGCCCTCCTCAACGGCGAAGACGTGGCGTGATCCGGTGCGGTTCGTTTCCGTCGCAGTGCCCGTTCCCTTTCTCGACGTTCTGACGTATCAGGTCCCCGACAGCGTGCCGCTGCCGCCGCGCGGAGCGCGGGTCATCGTCCCACTGGGCAAGCGGGTTGTCACCGGCATTGTGGTGGATCCGGACGCGGCCTTGAATATCGAGCAGACCGGCCTCGACAAGATCAAGCCCATCACCGGCGTTCTGGATGACGAAGCGTTCCTGCCGGGGCCGGTGGTCGATCTGGCGTTGTGGGTGGCGGAGTATTACGCCTGCGGAGCAGGCGATGCGCTCGCTGCAGCCGTGCCGTCGACCCCGGCGCACAAGACGATTCGCATCGCAACCCTGACCGCGCAGGGCCACGATGCCGCATTACGCGGGAGACAGAGGGACGCGATCGACATGCTGCGTGGCGCACCCGAGGGCCTTCACGTGCCCGAGTTGAATGCTCGCGGCATCTCCACAGATGTGCTGCAGCGGCTCGCCCTCAAGGGCGTCCTGGCGTTCCGCCGCGAGCGCATCGAACGCGATCCCTTCGCGAACGGCGCGGTCACGGCGCCGGTCAATTCGTCAAGTGGGCGAACGCTCACCAACGAGCAGGCGTGCGCGCTCGAGGCCCTCACTGCGGCCGCCGCGGCCGGGCGGTTCTCCGTGTTTCTCCTCCAGGGCGTGACCGGCTCGGGCAAAACCGAGGTGTACCTCCGCCTCTCCGAGCTCGTGCTGCAGCAGGGGAAGTCGGTGCTCGTGCTGGTGCCGGAAATCGCATTGACCCCGGCGGTTGCCTCCGCGTTTCGTGAGGCGTTTGGCGATCGCGTCGCGGTCCAGCACAGCGGCCTGTCCGACGGCGAGCGATCAGACCAGTGGTACCGCATCCGGCGCGGCGAAGTCTCGGTCGTGGTCGGCACGCGGTCCGCGGTGTTTGCGCCGTTGACGAATCTCGGATTGATCATCGTCGACGAGGAGCACGACACGTCGTTCAAGCAGGAAGAGACGCCGCGCTATCACGGCCGCGACGTGGCCGTGATGCGCGGTAAGCACGAGGATGCGCTCGTGGTGCTGGGATCGGCGACGCCCTCCCTCGAGAGCAGCCAGAACGCGGCCAATGGCCGGTATACGCGGCTCCTGATGGAGCGGCGCGTCCAGGACCGGCCGCTCGCGTCGGTCTCGGTCGTCGACATGCGGCTCGAGTACGCGGAATACGGCCCCGACGTGATTCTGAGCGGCCGTTTGAAGAACGCGCTGACCAGGCGGCTTGACGCGGGCCAGCAGGCGCTGATTCTCTTGAATCGGCGCGGGCTGGCCACGGCGGTGTTCTGCCGTGAATGCGGCGGCACGATCGAGTGCCCGAACTGCAGCGTGTCGTTGATTGTGCACTCCGAAGGCCACGGTCGTCATCGCGCCCGCTGCCATTACTGCAACTATGGCGTGCTGGTGCCCAAGGCCTGTCCTACGTGCAAGGGACCGTACCTCGAACGGAGGGGATTCGGGACGGAGAAGGTCGCCGAAGAAATTTCGGCGACCTGGCCCCGCGCGAAGGTCGCGCGCCTCGATCGCGACACCGTTCGCCGAAAGGGCGCTGCAGCCGACATCCTTCGGTCGATGGCCTCGGGCGCGATCGACGTGCTGGTGGGCACGCAGATGATTGCCAAGGGGCACGATTTCCCGCGCGTCACGCTCGTGGGCGTCATCTCGGCCGACGTCGGCCTGGGCCTCGCCGACTTTCGGGCCGCCGAACGTACGTTCCAGCTCCTGACGCAGGTCGCCGGCAGGGCCGGGCGGGGCGCCGAGCTCGGCGAAGCCATTGTGCAGACGCTCTATCCGAATCACTACAGCATCCAGCATGCGTGCCGTCAGGACTACGCGGCGTTCTTCGCCGACGAGATAGGGTTCCGCCGGACGATGCGGTATCCGCCCTTGACCGCGCTCGTGAATCTCGTGGTCAAGGGCGTTGATGCCCGCGCGGCAATGACCGGCGCCACGACGCTGGCTCAGCACATCCGTCACAGCGCTGATGCCGGCCGCTTCACCGTGCTGGGCCCTGCGCCTGCGCCGGTCGCGAAGTTGCGCGGCGAGTACCGCGCGCAGATTTTCCTGAAGGGTGGACAGCGTGCCGGCATGCGGGAGGCCGTGCTTGCCGCCCTCGCCGCCGAGCCCGACCTGCGGCGCCGGGTCGCCGTCGACATCGATCCTGTTTCCATCCTGTGACCGGTCCGCTCTTCTCGAAGCCAGGGCGCGGGCTGCTGATTTTCTGGACGACGCTCGCGATCCTCAACCTCACGGCGGGCGTCGTGATTTCCATGCAACCCGCTCGCATCACCGATCTCGAATCGATCATGCAATGGGGAGGAGGCTGGCTCGGCGGCGGCGAGAATATTTATGACATGAACGACACCTACGTCGACTACCCGCCGAATGCGATGGTGATGCTGTCACCGCTCAGCCTGCTGCCGATGAGCGTCGCTGTGCCGTTCTGGATGCTGCTGAACATCGCGCTCGCGTGCCTCGCCCCGTACCTCACGGCCCGATTCTTTCGGCCGCACGATCCCTTCAGCGTCATCGCGTTGCCGATCCTCATGTTCCTCTGTTGGGGAGGCTTGCGAGCACTGACGCAGTTCAGCCTGCTGGCGTTCACCTTCAGCATGGCCGCGCTGGTGCTCGCCGACCAAAGGCCGACTTCTGCAGGCGCGTTGATGGGACTGGCGATGATGAAGCCGCAAGTGGCGCTGCCGGTGTTCCTGTGGAGCGTGTTCACGCGCAGATGGCGGATCGTATGGGTGTCTGTGGCGGCCGTGACCGCGCTCTTTGCCATGTATTGCTTGTGGGCCGGGGCCGGTCCGCTATCGGTGGTGGAACGATACGCGGGGATCATCGCCCTGCACCACACCGGCGATGCGCCCCTCGCAGGGACGAGCGAGCTGCGTCCATTGATCCAGGAACTGGTCAGCGACGTCTCCGATGTGGACGTGATTGCCGGTTCAATCGCGATCGGACTGCTCGCCGCGATTTGCCTGGCGGGCTGGCAGGAGGGCTCGGCGAGAACGCGAGTGCTGTATGCGGCGCCGCCGCTGGCTGCGTGCTGGTGCCTGCTGACGTTCTATCACCTCACCTACGGCTTCATCATCCTGCTTCCCGTATTGATGCTCCTCACGCTGAACGACGCCCCGCCATCGATGCTGCGCAAAACGCTGCTCTGGGTCCTGCAGCTCGGGATGATGTTCGACATCCCGGGGCTGAGCCGTCGCGCCGGCCTCGCAAATGAGCCCGTGTACGACGTAGTGCTCGTCCACGCCGACCGCGGGCTGGTCCTCGCTCTCGTTATTGGGCTTGCGGTCCTTGCCTGGAGCGAACCGCCCGAAACAGCAGATCCGACGACTGTTCGATGATCTGGCGCAACCGGCTCGGGTAGTTCTCTTGCGTCGAGAGGAAGGCGGTCACAGTGTCGGCGGCTGCCGGCGAGTTGTGACCGCTGAGCACGGCGGTCGTCCACCGGGACGGAAAGAAAATGTCGCCCGTTCGCTGAATCTCGCGCAGGAGCGACAGGCTGGGGGCGATATACCGTTCGGCGTGATCCCGTCGGAGTGGATGATTCAAAAATTTCAGCGCGTCGATGACCCAGGGCTCGTGCGCGCGGTTCTCGGCACGCGCGAGGCCCGCGAAGAACGCATCGCGCGTCGCCGCCTCTGGCGCGAGCGCCGGCGTGACAAACGCGAAGCGCGCTTTGCGATCGGGGTTCGTAATTCTCGCGTGCTGCTCCCGAAGGATGGCAGCGGTGGCTCCGACACTTCGTAACGCGAGCGCCTCCGCCATGGAGATGTAATCAGCCTCGGCGAACGTCAGGCCCGGAATCGACTCACGCTGCCTCCAGACGCGCTCCAGATACCCGAGCCCACCAGGTGAGGTCGCGGTGCGGCGGAGCGCGCCGAAATAGGCAGATTTCAACGACGTCCCCGGCGCGCCCTTCATGCCCGACATGAGCGCCTCCTCGAGGCGGATCGACACGGCTGCACGCTGTGCGTCGGACAGGAACCGCCAGTACGTATCGGAAATGTATCCAAGTACTCGTTCGACGTTCTGCTCTTCGCGCTCCAGCGGCAATGCTCGCAACGCCAGGTCGAAGAATTCAGCCGGCGCCGTGCCACCCTCGAGCATGTCGTCCCACAACGTGATCCAGGCGGTGCCGCGCGTGACCGCATCGCCAATCTCGGGCAGGTGATTCAAGAAGAACGCCCGGCTCATCGGGTCGGGCTTGAACAACCCGTAGCCAGTTCCTTCTCCGTTCGGCAGCACGTATCTCGGAACTGGAAGATCGCGCACGCCCGGCAGCTCCACCGTCGGCGCGTTCATCTGCAGCATGGTGATACGCGCGCCATGCTCGTACCCCAGGGCTACCTGCAGCGGCTGGCTCCACAGCCGAGAGCGGCCGAGGGGATCGGATTGCGAAAACGCGAGCCTGGACACCTTGCCTGACTCAACCCGCAGGTCGGTCGAGATCGTCGGCCGCCCGGGCTCGTCGACCCAGATGCGGCTCCACGCGCCGAGGTCTTCGCCGGTACGCGGGTCGAGAATGTGAATCAGATCCGCCCATGTCGCGTTCCCGAAGGCGTAGCGGGTCAGATACTCGCGGAGACCGTCGCGTAGCTCGTCTGGCCCGAGCAGCGCCTCCAGTTGCCGCATCACGATCGGCGCTTTGTCGTAGATGATGGGACCGTAAAGGCTGCCGGCGTCCTGCAGGTTGTCCAGCGGCTGGCGGATAGGGTTCGCTCCGGTGCTCCGGTCGACGTCGTACGCCGAGGGATAGTGCTGCAGAAGGAATCGCAGCTCGTGATCGATCTCGGGAAACGAAGGGTTCACGATCTTCGCCGCCATGAAGTTCGCAAACACTTCCTTCAGCCACACGTCATCGAACCACTTCATCGTCACGAGATCGCCGAACCACATGTGCGCGGTTTCGTGCGCGATCAGATTGGCGCGAGAGAGGTGCTGCTCCTGCGTGGCGGTCTTGTCGAGCAGCATCGCCGGCGCATTGTAATAAATGGCGCCCGCGTGCTCCATGCCCCCGAACTGAAAGGCGGGGAGCAGGACGAAGTCGAGCTTCTCGAATGGATACGTGCGATTGGTGTAGGTCTCGAGCCAGTCGATGGACTGCCCATGAAGATCGAAAATCGTTTCGCGGTTGGCGGCCACCTTTGCGGCGTCGGTCTCCCGGTGATACAGATAGAACGGCCGGCCGTTCCGCTCGCCGCGCTCGACGGAGAACTTGCCTGCGGCGAATCCGAACAGATAGGTGGACAGCGCCTGAGTGTCCCCAAAACGAACAGTCGTTCTGCCGCCCGTCGTCTCACGACCGATGTCCGGTCCGTTGGCAAGCGCCACCCATCCGGCCGGCAGGTCCAGTGTGAGGGACAACGCCGCCTTGATGTCGGGTTGGTCAAAACAGGGGAACGCCTGAGAGGCGCGCGCCGGCACAAACAGAGAGTAGAGGTACTCGTCGCTACGATGCAGCGCCTGGTCGCCGGCGGTAAAGGCAAGGTCGATCGTGTTCTCTCCAGGGCTCAGAGCATCGGCCGCGATGACAAGATGTCCGTGCTCGGATCGCAGCGGAACCGGCCGGCCGTTTGCCGCCACCGAGGAGACGGCGCCTGGCGGTTGCGCGAAGTCGAGGATCACCGGCGCACGATTGGCAAGATGCAGGCGGATCGTCACCGAGCCCTTGATGGGATCCCGCACACGGTCAGGGATGGAGAACTTGAGGGCGTATCGCACCGAGCTGATGCTCTCAGCCCGATCGGTCGCAAGCGCGCGGGAAATGCCTTCAGTGGGTGTCACGGTTAGAATTCTGGAACCCGTACGTTGGGCCACCCACCATGCAGCCGGCAGGCAGAGCACGAACGCCAGCACGAGATACCATTTACGCGACATGATGCCAACAGCAAAGGTGGGGTCCGGCTTAAGCCGGACCGCCACTAAGCTCCGATTCGGTGGGCCATGATACCAAGGGTTCTGCTGGCGGTCATGGTAGTCTCCGCGGCTTGCGCGCGGGCGCCGGGACCACTTCCGGCGCCTGTCCGTTTCGCGGCTGCCATCCCTGAAGGGCATACGTTGGGCACCTTCGCAGTCTCACATGACGGCCAGTGGCTCGCCTATTCTGCCGAGACCGCTACCGATCGGCGACGCCGTATTTTCATCCGGTCCCTTCGCGGCGCGACGGAACGAGAACGCGAGCTGCCGGGGAGCACCGGCGCAAGAAACCCTTTCTTCTCACCCGATGGCGCCTCGGTCGCGTACTTTTCGCGAGGCGGCGTCTGGCGCACCCCTGCGCATGGCGGCGTCGCGCCTCAAAGAATCGCCGACGCTCCTGTCGAGTCTGCCGGGGGAACGTGGGCCGAAGACGGCCGCATCGTGTTTGCGCCGCTGGGCA
>JANNJO010000474.1:0-33231 GCA_031395755.1 Acidobacteriota bacterium | reverse complement strand
ATGCCCATCCCAGCTCGTCAACCGCATGCGCCCGTCACGGCGCAGTTCGAGTTCGAGGCGTTCAAATCGCTGCCGTGCGGATGCGTGGCCGTGGTGCACAGAACGCTCGACCCTGGATTGTCTGTCGTCTCGCTCGAGGCGAAGGGGTCGTACTGCGGGTTGATGGATCACGTGATGGGACGCGCTGCTGCGGTGCCCTCGTCCGTCACCAGCGAAATCGCGTTTGCCGCGCTCGAGGAGGAGTAACCGGTTACCGGCGCTCGGCCCACTGGCGCGCGCGCGCCTCGGCCTCGCCCTGCGTCTGGCCGACCAGCAGCACCGACTGCTCGGGCGCCGCGTCCGGCGTGCGCGCGAGCCACGCCACCCAGTGAGGGCCGTGGGCTTCACTGCGGATCTCGAAGGTACCCTGCTTGGTGGTGACCGTCTCAGCCATCGGGACGCATTTTATACCCATTTTTTGCAGATTTGCGCCGGACCATGCGAAAAACCTAAGTTTTCGTTGCGTTCTGCGGAAGCCATCCCGTACAATTCACGCGTCGAGAGGAGCCAGAATTGACCCTGACGTGTCCAAGTTGTGGAAATAGCCAGAATTTTCTTGTGAAGACGCTTCAGATGCACGTGGTGCATCTGGAAGATTCCCGAGTCGAGGTGTCGGAGGAGAGCCGCCCGGCCGTGTTCGAAGTGCTCTGCGACGAGTGTGAGACCGCGATGAATTTCGAAGAGTTCGAAGACGCGCTCCGCAAAGAAGTGCTGTTGACGCTCGGCGCCCGCTAGGCGCCCCCTTCTTTTTACAGCGGCCTGGTCCTGGCCGAATCTCCGAATCAGGATTCCTCGGCGTCTTCGAAGTAGTCGCACCCGGGGCAGGTCCATTCCCTCACGGGTGTGGTTGTCGCCTCGCGAGTCCCGGGCACGCGATCGGTCTGCTCGCGTGTGTGCAGTCGCATGCTGCCGCCGCACATGGGACATTCTTTCGGTTCCATCGCTCGAAGGGCGAGATGCTAACATAACGGTGACGCCATGCGGAACTATTCGATTCGCCCTCGTGATGACGGCCGCGCCGCCAAACGTGTGCTCGCCATGCCCGTGACTCGCCGAAACGCGTGGTTCGCCGACGAAATCGCGATCGACTTTCCGTCGCTGAACGGGGCGGTCGAGCGGATGCGCGAAGGCTTCGTCGCCGCGTCGATTGAAGGCGACCGGCGGCGCCAGCTGCTGGCCGAACTGCATCTGTCGCCGCGCGAGGCATTCGACGGCGTCACGGTACCGCTCGACGTGCCGGTCCGCAAGCTGTGCCTCGCCTGCGGCGGCCGCGGCGAGGTCTGGTCCGATCCGTGCGAACCGTGCGACGGCACCGGAGAGGCGCTCGCGCGCCACCCGGTCCGGCTCGTCGTTCCCCCCCGTGTGCAGGACGGCGATCGATTCTCCCTCTCGGTGTCTGCTCCGTCAGCCCCGCTTACCCGCGTCGAAGTCCGCGTCGTATTAAGCTAATAAGGTGATGGTTACTGAAACGGCGGTGCTGGGCGCACTGACGGTCGTGAAGGATCCCGATCTGCACCAGGATATCGTCGCGCTCGGTTTCATCAAGCACCTGCGGATTGATGGCGGCCGCGTGGCGTTCAGCATCGAGCTCACGACGCCCGCGTGTCCCGTGAAGGAGCAGATGCGCGCCCAGGCGCATGCCGCGGTCTCGGCGCTGCCGGGAGTGACCGCGGTCGAGGTGGAGATGACGGCGAGCGTCCGCGCCGTGGCCTCGCCGGAGGCCGGACGCACGCCCGTCGAAGGCGTGAAGAACATCATCGCGGTCGGCGCCGGCAAGGGCGGCGTCGGCAAGACCACGGTGGCGGTGAACCTGGCGATCGCGCTCGCGAAATGCGGCAGCCGCGTCGGCATGATCGACGGCGACATCTACGGGCCCAATGTCCCGCTGATGCTCGGCATCAGCCAGCAGCTCACGACAGACGGGAAGAAGATCATCCCCGCCGAGAAGTACGGCATCCAGGTCATCTCCATGGGGTTCATGACGTCGGACGACTCGGCGGTCATCTGGCGCGGTCCGATGCTGCACGGCGCCATTCAGCAGTTCTTCCGCGAGGTGCGCTGGAGCGATCTCGATTATCTGATCGTCGACATGCCGCCGGGCACGGGCGACGTGGCGCTGAGCCTCAGCCAGACCGTGCCGGTCGCCGGATCGGTCGTCGTGTCGACGCCGCAGCAGGTTTCGCTCGCCGACAGCCGCCGGGCGATCCGGATGTATCAGAAGCTGAATATCCCGACGCTCGGCATCATCGAGAACATGAGCCACTTCGTCTGCCCAAGCTGCCGGCACGAAGCCGACATCTTCGGCCACGGCGGTGCGCAGAAGATGGCCGAAGACATGAACGTGGCGTTTCTCGGGCGGATTCCGATCTACCAGCCCATCCGCGAGGGCGGCGACAACGGCGTGCCGCTGGTCCTGAGCGAGCCGGAATCTCCGGCGGCCAAAGCCTTCATCGCCGCCGCCGAACGCGTCGCCGCCGAGGTATCCATCGCCAGCTACAAGAGGGCCCCGACACCGGTCCTGTGAATATCCCTTTCACGCAGCACACGCTGGAGAACGGCCTGCGCGTGATCATTCACGAGGATCATCGGCTGCCGATGGTCGCCGTGAACGTCTGGTTTCACGTCGGGTCGAAGAACGAGCACCCCGGGCGCACGGGGTTCGCCCATCTCTTCGAGCACCTCATGTTCGAAGGCTCCCAGCACTACGACAAGGGGTACTTTCATCCGCTGCAGGAAGCCGGCGCGGCGCTCAACGGCTCGACGAATCCCGATCGGACCAACTACTGGGAGGTTGTGCCGACGAATGCGCTCGATCTAGCGCTGTGGATGGAGTCCGATCGGATGGGCTATCTGCTGCCGGCCCTCACGCCGCAGAAGTTCGAAACACAGCGCGAGGTCGTGCTCAACGAGCGGCGGCAGAACTACGAAAACCGGCCCTATGGCCTCGCGACCAGTGCCGTCGTCGCGGCGATGTTCCCGTCCAATCATCCGTACCACTGGATGACGATCGGAGAAACCGCTGATCTCAAAGCCGCCTCGTTCGAGGATGTCCGCGAGTTTTTCAGAACCTATTACCACCCCTCGAACGCATCGCTCGTGGTCGCCGGCGATGTGGATACCGCCGATGCGCTCGATCGCGTGCGGGCGCACTTCGAGGAAATCCCGGCAGGACCGAAGCCGGGTCCGCTGCAGACGTCGGTAGAGCTGAAGTCCGAACGGCGGCTCCTGCTCGAGGATCGAATCGAGCTTCCGCGTTTGTATCTGGCGTGGCTCTCGCCCGCCATGTTCACCGACGGCGATGCGGAAATGGATCTGCTGTCGGATCTGATCGCCAACGGCAAAGTGTCGAGGCTGTACCGGGCTCTGGTTTACGAGCGCCGAATTGCCACCGAAGTGATGGCGTTTCAGAATTCGCGTGAGCTCGCCGGGTTCTGGCAGATCGTCGCGACTGCGGCGCCCGGCCACAATCTGGAAGAACTCCAGCAGGGCATCGACGAGGAGCTGGCGAAGCTGACGGCGGAAGGGCCGACACGGGATGAAATGGAGAGGGGCCACGCGCAGGTCGAGGCGCAGTTCGTGTATCGGCTGCAGACGCTGGGTGGGTTTGGCGGCAAAGCCGATCAGCTCAACGCGTACAGCGTGTTCCTGAACGACCCCGCGTACTTCGAGAAGGACCTCGCGCGCTACGAGAGCGTGACGGCCGCCGATCTCCACCGAGCCGCGCAGAAATATCTCCGGACGGACAATCGCATCGTCCTCAGCGTTGTGCCGAAAGGCAGGCTGTCGCTGGGGCTGCCGCACTCCACGCCCGCGGTGGTGTCATGACGCGCGCGGATCGCAGCCGCCTTCCGACTGTCGGTCCGTCGCCGTCGTTTCGCTTTTCACACGTCCACAAAGATCGCCTGTCGAATCGGCTGGCACTCTGGTCTGCCGAGCATCGCAGTCTGCCCGTCGTCACCTTCATCCTGGCGCTCCCAGTCGGATCGGCGGCTGACTTCGAGGGCTTTGAAGGCCTGTCGGCCATGACAGCAGACATGATGGACGAGGGCACGGGCAACCTGTCGGCGATCGACGTCAACGCGGCGTTTGCCAGGATTGGCGCTCACCTCGAGAGCGATGTGTCGGCAGACGCGACAGTGTTCACGGTGACCGTGCTGGCGAAATTTTCGCGGCAGGCGCTGTCGCTGCTCGCCGACTGCGTGATCCGTCCGCGCCTGGCCGTCGCCGATTTCGATCGCATCCGCCAGCTCCGCCTGACCAGGCTGGTGCAGATACGCGACATGGCGTCGGCGATCGCGGACCGCGCGATCATGCAGGTGGTCTACGGCACGCACCCCTACGCGCACATGGCGCTGGGCACGGAAGAGTCGCTTCGCCAGTTAAGCATCGAGACGGTGAAGCGGTTTCACTCCGCGCTCTACTGTCCGTCGAATGCGACGCTCATCGCGTCCGGCGATCTCACGCCGGGCGACTTCCGGCAGATGGCGTCCGATATGTTTGGTGCATGGACCGACGGCTGCTCCCAGATTCCAGAGGATGGCGCGCTCGCGGCGCCGCCTGCCGCTCCCGTGCATCGGCTGGTGCTCGTCAGCAAGCCGGGCGCCGCACAAAGCGAGATCCGCATCGGCGAAGTGGGGCTGGCGCGGAGCACGCCCGACTACCATCCGCTGATCGTCCTGAACATGATTCTGGGCGGCCAGTTCGTGAGCCGGATCAACATGAAGCTGCGTCAGGAGAAAGGCCTCACGTACGGCGCCCGGACGGCGTTCGATTTTCGCCGCGGGCGCGGGCCGTTCATCCTGCAAACCAGCGTGCAGAGTGATGGAACCGCGGAGGCCATCGCCACATCTCTCATGGAGATCCACGCGATTCGGACAGACCGCCCACCGACGCCGGAGGAGGTCGAAACCGCGAAAGCGGCGCTGACACGCGGATATCCGAGGAATTTTGAGACTGCAGAGCAGATCGCCCGCGCCATGGCGCAGCTCGTGCTCTACGGGCTGCCGGACGACTACTTCAATACGTTTGCGCCCAGGGTCTGTGAAGTCACGGTCGAGCGCGCGCGCGAGGTGGCGGTAGTGCACCTCCACCCCGAGCGCCTGGCGATGGCGATCGTCTCAGATTCGGCTATCGTGGCGCCGCAGTTGGCGGCTGCGGGACTAGGGGAAGCCACGCCGTTACTGCCCAGACTGTAGAAACATGCGCTCATCGCGCCTCAGTGTCAGTCTCTCTGCCGGCGTGGCAGTCATCGCGGCGATCTTCGCGGCCGCGCTGATCTGGCTGTTTCTTTCCGACCCGCTCACCGTCGCAGATGCGGTTGAGTCCGGCGAAATCACGCCGCTGTTCCGGGAGATCTCGGCGGTCATCTATCAAGCTCTCCTGACGATTCTGGATTACCTATAGGTGCTTATCCAGGAATCTTGCCAGCACGAAACCATCGAGGTACTTGAACGGCGTCACGCCGGTGGAGTAGTGGCCGCACGGCAGAACCGTCAGCTCGTGGGGAATGCCGCGACGCCCGAATTCACGGACCAGATCCCGCGACAAATCAACCGGAAATGTGAGGTCGTACTTCGCGTAGACGAGCAGCGTCTTCTTGTCTTTGATGCGATCGAGGTACGATTGCGGGCTGATCGGCAGCCACATCTCGCGCAGTCGTGCGAGATCGATCGCATCCTCGAGTCCCGCCCTCACATGCGTCGTCGACAACCCGCGCCAGACCACATCGGCGAAGTACGGAGAGATGTGATTCAAGGCCTGTGCGCGGATCAGCGGCTCGTGCGCGGCGGTCAGCAGCGACAAGCAGGAGCCGAGGCTCGTGCCCAGAATGCCGATGCTGTCGTAGCCCTGCTTTGCGAGCCAGGCCACCGAGCGCCGAGCGTCCATCACAGCCTGGCGGCACGCCTGCGCCGTCCGAGCGATGTTGGCGCTCACGATGTAGTCCGCGCGGCCGATCTCCGGGGGCCTGCGCGCATCGTGGTACGGCAGCGTGAGCCGCAGCGCGCTCATCCCGAATCGGTTGAGCAGGCGGCACAGCCCGACGTGGCCGTCGGGGCCGGCGTTCCACTGAGGGAGCACGACGACGGCACGGCGCCCCTTGGCGGCCCTCAGGCTCCGGAAATACCGCGCGTGGACCCTGTTGTTTTCCGCGTAGCGCGTCTTCATCGCGCTCGGAAACGACAACGCCCCGGTTGCGCCCTCCGCTTCCGGCGTGAACGTGTAGTCCGAGGTGTCGGGAGTTTCGAAAAATCGGGCGCTGTCGGAGACGGCGTGGGAGGCCCAGTCGAGCAGAACCCTGTCAGGCGCTGTGCCTGACTGGTGGCCGTTGGACTCGATCCAGTCGAGCCCCCAGTCGAACGGCCTGACGACGCGGTCCTTGCTGACGGCATGCAGCCGCCGCTCCCATGCGTGGAAAAATTTCGCGAACACCGCATCTATACTAGACGAAGTCCGGCTGAAGCCGGACACTACGTACTATGTATTTTCTGCTGAGTTTGCTGATCAACGCTGCGGCGCTGTGGGTCGCGATCCAGGCGGTGGGCGGGATCGATCATCGCGGCAGCTGGTGGTCGCTGCTGCTTGTCGCGCTCGTCTTCGGTGTGCTGAATGCGTGCGTGAGGCCGCTGCTGAAGCTGCTGTCGATTCCGCTGCTGATCGTCACGCTCGGCCTGTTCATCTTCGTCATCAACGCCCTGATGCTGCTGCTGACCGGCTGGGTGTCCGGTCTGCTCGATCTCGGCTTTTACGTTGATGGATTCTGGTCGGCGTTTCTCGGGGGACTGGTCGTCAGCATCGTCAGTCTGCTGTTGTCGCTGTTTACCGGCGCCCGTAAGGTCAAGGTGCATGTCGCGTCACGTGAGTCTCGCAGCTGAGCGCCATCCGAAGCAGGTGCACGGTGTCCTGCCGCCGCCCGACAAGCTGAAGCCCGCAGGGTAGTCCTTCCGCCGTGTGCCCGCACGGCAGTGAGATGGCGGGGTGTCCGGTCAGATTGAAGAGCTGGGTCAGCCGCAACATCATCGGGCGCACGTTCTGGGTGACGCCGTCGACCTCGACGATGTCGGCGCCGATTGTGGGGGCGGGGATCGGCAGCGTCGGAAGCACGAGGGCATCACAGTGCATCAGGGCCGCGTCAACCTCAGCTCGAAGGATCGCGCGAATACGCTGCGCTTCGATGTACGCCTCGGCCGGAATGTCCCTTCCCTTTTCTAGCCTCTCGCGAATGCTGCCCGAATATCCTTCGGGATGACTCTCGAGCGCCTTTGCATGGTACGCAAAGGCCTCGGGAAGCACGACGTTCACGTAAGTCCTGGCGATCTCCGAGGTGCTCGCGACGCGAACGTCCTGCAGTGACGCACCCGCGTCCCTCAGCCTGTCTACGGCGTTGGCGAATTGGACGCGTACATCGGCGTCGAGCAGGTCCGCGAAGTAGCCGCCCAACTTGCCGAGCCGCACCTGGGACGCTGGTGCCGGGGCGGTGGGAAGATCCCCCGTGCCTTTGAGAACGCCATACAGAATCCACGCGTCCTTCACGCTGCGGGCAATAGGGCCAACGTGGTCGAGCGACACGGAAAGAGGCACCACGCCCGTCGTCGGGACTTCTCCGAAGGCGGGTTTCAATCCGACGACCCCGCACGCTGCTGCGGGTATCCGAATCGAGCCTCCCGTATCTGAGCCGATCGACGCCCATCCAAGATCTGCGGCAACGGCGGCTGCCGAACCGCCGCTTGAGCCGCCAGGCGAGCGGGTTGTGTCGTGCGGGTTGCGCACCGGCCCGAACGCCGACTCGTCGCTCGTCGTGCCGAGCGCGAACTCATGGAGGTTGCACTTGCCGATAATCACCGCGCCCGCCGCGCGAAGCCGGGACACCACGGTCGCATCGGCGCGAGCGACGTGATCGAGCCGGGCTCGCGAAGCGGCAGTCGTCGCGGCGCCCTCGACGTCGATCAAGTCCTTGATCGAAACCGGCAGCCCGTGCAGCGGACCGCGCGATTGACCCTGGCGAAGCTCCGAGTCGAGCACCCGGGCCTGAACCATCGCCTCGGCCTCGAACACGCTCACGAAGGCATTCAGCGAGGGGTTGAGCGCGGCGATCCGCTCGATAGTCTCGCTGACATTTCTTGCAATGGGGTCAGACCCCACGTCATGCCTCGCACGGCCTCGGACGATTGTGTTCATCGTGCGTGATTGTACGCCCAAGCCTGTTGCGTTGTAAGCTGAGGGCCAATGCGTCAGACGAAAATCATCGCCACGATCGGCCCGGCCAGTCGGAGCGACGACATCATCGAGCAGCTCATCCACGCCGGCGTCGACATCTGCCGGCTCAACTTTTCTCACGGTTCACACGAGGCGCACGCCGAGACATTCAAGAGGATTCGCGCGGCCGCGGCGCGTGCGACCAAGGTCATATCGATCCTCCAGGATCTCAGCGGTCCCAAGATCCGTACCGGCCGTCTGAAAGGCGGCACACCGGTGGAGTTGAGGGACGGCGCGACGATCACGATTCTCGCGGGCGACGGCGAGGGGAACGCCGAGCGCATCTACACCACATACGCGGAGCTCGTCAGGAAAGCCCGGCCGGGTGGAATGTTCCTCCTCGATGACGGAAAGATTCAGCTGCAGGTCGAGCGGGCAGACGGCAAGGAGATTGTGGCGACGGTGATCGAGGGCGGCGTGCTGGACGAGCACAAGGGCATCAACGCGCCCGGCGTTCAACTGTCGGCCGACGCACTGACGCCAAAGGACATCGAAGATCTGCGGTTCGGCGCCCGTCTCGGCGTCGACATGGTCGCGCTGAGCTTTGTGCGCAGCGCCGACGACATGTGGCAGGCCCGGCAGATTCTGACCGAGATGGGCGCGCCGATGATCCCTCTGGTGGCGAAGATCGAGCGCCCGGAAGCGCTGGATCATCTCGATGAGATCCTGAAAGTCTCGCAGGGCGTCATGGTCGCGCGCGGCGATCTCGGGCTCGAGATGCCGCTCGAAAAAGTGCCGACGTCTCAGAAGGAAATCACGCGGAAGGCGAGAACGGCCGGGATTCCGGTCATCGTGGCGACGCAGGTGCTCGAGTCGATGCGCCTGGAGCCGCGCCCGACTCGCGCCGAGGCAAGCGACGCCGCGAACGCGGTGGACGATGGGGTCGACGCGATCATGCTCGCCGGCGAAACGGCTGTCGGGCTGTATCCGGTCAAGACGGTCGAGACCCTCGATGCGATCATCCGCGAGGCTGAGCGGATTGGCCCGGGCCACGGTGGCGTCGGCGCGATGTCTCCGATCGTCGAGGTGCCTCGCACGCCGCACGCCCAGGCGCTCTGCGAAGCCGCGGTCACGCTGGCCGATCACAGCAACGCGTTTGCGATCGTCGCGATTACGAGGCTGGGGAATTCGGCCCGCGTGTTGTCGGCGCTTCGCCCGAGAGCGCCCATTTTTGCCGCCACCGAGACCGACACGATCGCGCGTCATCTCACGATCTACCGCGGCGTCGTGCCGCTGATTACCGGAATCGGGAAGGACGTCGACACCACGGGCAATCTGCTGAAGGAAGAGCTCCGGGCCAGAGGGTTGGTTCCGCAGGGCGCGGTCGTGGTATTCATCAGCGCGAATACCCGGCTCGAGCGCGGGGATCAGAATTTTGTGAACGTCCAGAAGTTCGACTAGGGGACGGATTCCAGATACCGCTTCAGCGACTGCAGCGCGCGCTCCCAGCCTGGCGCGATGAGCTCGTAATACCGCTGCCAGCGGGCACCGTCCTCGGACGCCCGCTGGGTCACTTTCACGAGCGTGATCTGGGGGTTTTTGGTCCGTTGAGGCTCGCAGCTTACTTCGAGCGCCATCGGGCCGATGGGGTTGCCGTCGGGCGGCAGCCAGAACGCTTCTGCGACGAAGAACTCCCGGTCTGGTTTGTAGTCCATGACCGTGCCATGGAACATCCCGCCGAGCCTGCCGAGCATCTCATCCTTGAAGTCGGTCGGTTCCCACTCCACCGCGTACGCGCCGAGCACTCTCGGAGTCGTGACCGAACGTGAGGTCTGCCACCACGATGCGAGGGCGCTCGGATCGAAAAACGCCCACATGACGCGGGCCGGCGCGGCGATGATCGAGATCGAGCAGGTGAACGATGGATTCATCGGACGGACGCTCGCGCACGCGTGATCTGATCGGCGTGATTGTGGGCGTGGTCCGCATAAATCTCCAGCCAGCGCTCCACGCTGTAGCGCGGATGCTCGGGATGGGTGCCTTCCTTTACCCAGTCGTCTTCGCTCATGCGATCGATGAGATCGGCGGTCGAGCTGCGCGCGGCCTGAAACGCGAGCAGCGAATTCGTGATGGGGCGGTCGTAGTGGAGCCTGCGGGCGTACTCCGCCTCGTCGTACGCGCGGATCGCCGCGCGCTCTTCGGCCACCAGCTGCCGCAGCCGGATGGCGGAGGTCATCTCGCTGTCCGCGAGATGGTGCACGATCTCGCGCGCGCTCCAATTGCCCGGCGCAGGCGTCGCGTCAAGCTCGGCGTCGGTTGCGCCCTCGAGAGCGGCGGCGACGACCCCGTAGCCGTCCTTGTATCGAGCGATCAGCTGCGCCCGTTTCTGTCGGTCCAACGGTCCTCCTCAATACAGCAGGAACGGCTCTCGCCTCTTGTTGAACTTCTCGTGCTCCCGCAGCCAGCTGTGGTAAATCGTCTGCACGGGCAGCCCTGCCTCGATCTGCTGGCGCAGCTCGCTCGATCCCGCGAGGATGTCGAACGGCAGCTTCTCGTGTTCATATTCGTACGGCGGTTGGCGCCATTCGAACTTTGCCGGGTTCTGCGCGCGGATCTCGGCGAGCACCGCGATGGCGCTCTCGACAACACGGAACGCCAGCCGATCGAGGACGTGGATCTGGCACCCGCCGCACGATTGCCTCGCGTGCTTCTGGAACGTCGGCTCGAACACCGCCGGCCGGAAATGCACCCCCGGCAGGTCGTAAGTCGCGAGCCTCTCGGCGAGCCCCTCGGCATCGACCCACGGCGCGCCAATGAGCTCGAACGGCCTCGTCGTCCCTCGTCCCTCTGAAACGTTCGTGCCCTCGAACAGCACCGTCCCTGGATAGACCACCGCCGTCTCGAGGGTCGGCATGTTCGGTGACGGCATGACCCAGGGGAGGCCGGTTTCATCGAAGTGCATCGGCCTGCGCCAGTGTTCCATCGGCACGACCGTGAGGTCGGCGCCGATGCCGCACGCATCGTTGAAGAACCTGGCGAGCTCGGCGATCGTCATGGCGTGCTGCATCGGAATCGGAAACTGACCGACGAATGACTCGAACCCGTTCACGAGCATCGGGCCGCCGATTTTTTCCCCGCCGATGGGGTTCGGCCGGTCGGTCACGATCACAGGCACTCCGTGCTTCTTGCCGGCGCGCAGGCAGTTCGCCATCGTGTAGACGAACGTGTAGATGCGCGATCCCACATCCTGCAGATCGATGACCAGCGCGTCGAGCCCCTTCAGCATTTCTGCGGTGGGCTCGCGCGTCTCGCTGTAAAGCGAGTACACCGGCACGCCGCGCGTGGGATCCTGCCCGTGGCCGGTCTCAATCATGTTGTCCTGCACGTCGGCGCGGTACCCGTGCTGAGGACCGAAGATGGCTGCGAGCGTGACCCCCGGCGTCGTCGCCAGGACGCGAACGATGTGGCGGAGCTCCGCGTCAACGGATGCAGGATTCGACACCACGCCGACGCGTTGATGTTTCAGCGAGCCGGACGCGATCAAACGCTCCGAGCCGAGTCGAACTCTCATCACGGCCATTATATTGCCGCGCGTCGAGACGATTTCTTCGCGACGAAGGCCACGAGAAGGGGGACGAGTGTGGCGATGAAGATCGCCAGCCACCGCGAATCGACATGGAAGTAGCCGAGGCGCGCAGAATCCTCGAGCGTGTCGAGCACCAGAAACGCGGTGCCGATGGCGCACAGGCCGTGTGCTTCCTGCACGACGACTTTGCGCACCTGGAACGCCACGCCCGATGGCTGGTAGCGGCCAAAGGCCGGAACCATCGCGGGCACCTCGCCCGCCCATGCGCGAAAGCTGTCGCCGAACGCGCTCTCCAGAAACGCCTCTTCGCGCGCCGCGATGCGCTCGTGATAGATGAAGCTCAGCAGCACGACGATGAGCGGGAGATACCATGTGCCGGAGAGCATCGAGCAACCCAGCGCGACGAGCGTATTGGCGAGGTAAAGAGGATGCCTCACGATCGAGTAGGCGCCGAGCGTGGAGAGCGAATCCGCCGTGGGGCGACGTGTGCCGCGGGTGGACGTGCCGTGGGGAGCGGTGCCGACCACGAAGCTGCGAAACAGCAGGCCGGACAGCGCCACCGCGAAGCAGAGCAGCTCCCATCCAAACGGCGTCGGCGGGCGATCATCAGTCAGGCTGAGCAGAAACAGGGGAACGAGCACCAGCGGCATGTAGCTGCGCCATCGAAAGAGCATGTCTCCCGTGGCGGGCAGTGCTTCGGCAATCGGCCCCCGTTTGCGTCGCGTGTCAGCCATCAAGAGGGCACATCTTATCGGGGTTTCGGGGAATGATGTTTGCTGTCTAAACCGGGATGAGAATTAGTTCCTCTACGACTGTACAAACGGCATACATAATCGCGCTTGCGCTGCTGATGAGTCCGGGGCTTGCCACCGCCCAGAAACCGTCGGCGCGGAAGCCGCCGGTTGACGCGCACCAGGGCCTGGCGGTGCAGGTGGCGCTGGATCGCGCAGGATTCTCGCCGGGTGAGATCGACGGTCAGGCGGGGGCGAAGACCCGGCTTGCGCTGACCGAATACCAGAAGTCATCGAACCTGCAGCCCAGCGGCCTCGCCAACGAGGAGACGGTCGCCGCGCTCCGCCTGTCACCTGACCCGCTCGCGAGCTACACCATCACGCAACAGGATGTCGCCGGGCCGTTCATCGGCAAAATGCCGCGCGACCTGATTGAAGGATCGAAGCTGCCGGCACTGGGTTACACGACGGCGCTCGAGGGCCTTGCAGAAAAGTTTCATAGCAGCCAGGCGTTCTTGAGAAAGCTGAATCCCGGCGCCAAGTGGGCCGCGGGCGAAGTGATCAAAGTGCCCGACGTGGAGCCGTTCGATCTGCCCACGAAGGCGACCAAACCGGCCGCAGGAGCTATCGAAGTCCTCGTGTCGGGCGCGACGAAGTCCCTCATGGTGCGGGATGCGGCGGGCAAGACCCTGATGTACGCGCCAGTGACCGTGGGCAGTGAGAAAGATCCGCTGCCGCTGGGAGATTGGAAGGTCCTCAGCGTGTCCTGGAACCCTGTGTTCAACTACAACCCTGATTTATTCTGGGATGCGAATCCGAAGCACGACAAGGCCAAGATTCCTGCCGGCCCGAATAATCCCGTGGGCGTAGTGTGGGTGGACATCAACAAGGAGCACTTCGGCCTCCATGGCACGCCGGAGCCTTCAACGGTCGGACGCACGGAGTCCCACGGGTGCATCCGCCTGACGAACTGGGATGCCACGAAGCTGGGTCGCCTGGTGAACGTGGGCACCAAAGTCACGATTCAATGAGTTTCAAGCACCGGCGGCGTGTGGTCCATGCGGAAGCAATCGCTCCGTGGGCGGCGCTTTCCTTTGTTCTGCTCGTCTGGTGGGTGGGCGCCAAGACGCTCAACTGGGCGAGACCCGGCCATCAATATCCGCTGATGTCGTTTGGCGCGCGCGTCGATCCGTCGGTGCCGACGGTAGAGCCTGTCGACGCCCTGCCCGCCAACGCAGGGCCTGATGCGGCCACCCTGAAGCCTCGCGACGCCGGGCCCACGATCTCCGCCAGCACGATGGTCTCGGGTTCAGATCTGGCGAGCCTGCGATCGCGATCGCTGGTCGTCCCGGTAAGCGGTATCGCCACTGACGATCTCGATTCGAGCTTTCAGGACGCGCGCGGCGGCAGCCGCCGCCATGAAGCGATCGATATTCTCGCGCCCCGCGGGACCGATGTGCTGGCTGTCGAAGACGGGAAGGTCGCGAAGATCTTCACGAGCGATGCGGGCGGCCTTACGCTTTATCAGTTCGATCCCTCAGAGACGTTCGTCTACTACTACGCGCATCTGGATGCGTACGCGCCGGGAATCAAGGAAGGCGCGATGCTACGAAAGGGAGATGTGATTGGCGCGGTAGGAACGACGGGGAACGCGCCGAAGGATACGCCCCACCTGCATTTTTCCATCTCGAAGCTGGATGCCGACCGCCGGTGGTGGGGAGGGACCGCGCTGGATCCATTTCTGGTCTGGCGCGACCCCTCCGATAACTAGTTCCTATTTCTCAGCAAAGCAGTACATGTACCCGTTCCCGCCGGTCGCCACGAGGTTGGGCCCGCTGCAGCCCTTGCTGGCGTGCGCGGAGTTCCACGAGGCGTTGCCGCCGCCGGTGCGGTCGAAGTGACCGACCTGGGCGCTGCCCGTGGAGTTGCTCGTCCAGTTGCCGCAGGTGCGATCTTCGCCTGCGGGGAACGCCCGTCCCGCCGACGTCGATCCCGTCAGAATGTCGTGCTGGTTGAGCGGCTTCATGTCTTCGCCCATATCGCCAGCGCCCTTGACCATCGTGTTTTTCTCGGTGAGCGCGGTCGTCTTGGTGAGGTTGCTGCCGACCTGGGCGAGCTCAACTGTATCGCCGTGCAGGTGCGCGAGGTCGCGCGCCACGACGCCGCCGCGAGCGTTGGCCCATGGCCCCTGACCGATGCGATCGCGGGCGTTGACGGCATTCGGACCCTGCGTGCTCAGGTACGCGCGCCAGACTCTAGTGCCGGCGCCTTCCCGGCCTGATGCGGCCGCGAGCTTCTGGCAGTGCGCATCGGCGCCCTGCAGGCCGCCGAGGTTCCCACCATCCATGCCCATGCTCGTCACAAAGAATCCCATCGGCTGGGGCGGTGCGCCTCCCTGGCGACCGGGGGCGGCAGGCGCGCCCGCCGGCGGATTTTGTGCAGCCAGAACGGAGCCCGCCACGATGGCTGACGCAGCGGCAAGAACGAACAGACCTTTCTTCATCTCGGATCTCCTTTTAGACGCGGGGCGCTTTTGCACCTTATTGTACCGGGGTACTGGGTGAAGATAACACAAGGTGCGGATCTTCATCCGGCCTTAATGTTGGGCTTATTGTCGTCGTTTCTGTAACATCATGGTCGATGGTCAATCACGCTGAAAGGAAGGCGGTCATGATGCGCGCTACGCTCGCCGGGCTCCTCGGCTTCGCCCTCGTCTGCACTGCACCAATCGCCGCGCTGCAAAACACGAGCGCGCCCAATACATTGACCGCTTCGGAGCAGAAAGACGGCTTCGAGCTCCTGTTCGACGGCCGCAGCCTGGCTAAGTTCGTCGTGCCCCCCGACCAGGAGAAAGTCTGGGGAGTCGTGAATGGCGTCATACGCAACGAGCAGGCGTTGCCGGGCGCGACGCTGCTGACAAAAGAGGACTTCTCCGACTTCGTATTGAAAGCGGAGTTTCGTGCGCACCCGGGCGTGAACTCCGCGCTCATGTTGCGGCAGGGGCGTCCTCAGCCTGCCGGTTACGAGCTTCAGATTCGCGATAAGGTGCTCACCGATCGCACGGGTGGCGGCTTTCTGACGGGCAGCATCGTCAACGTTCACAGTGCGCCTGAGGGTACAAAGATCGTTCCAGGCCGGTGGAACTCTTTCGAGAACACGCTGACCGGCGATCACATCTCCGTGCTCTACAACGGCGCGAAGGTTGTCGACGCGCGCGATTCACGAAGAGCGGCCGGAGCCATCGGGCTGCAGTCCGCGCATCCCGAAGACCCGGCGGGCGCATTCGTTGAGTTCCGCAATCTCAAAATCAAGCGGTTGAAATAACATCACTGCTCGATATTCACAGCGTAGTAGCCGACCGAGCCTGTCGCCGAAGTATCTTTCCACCAATGCGGCGTGTTTGCGGGAACGGTTATGACATCGCCTTTACTCAGGTGGTGGGTTTCTCCGCCTTCAATACCGTTCCCTCGCGTCTGGCCGGGGCCGATTTCTTTTTGGTTCATCAACTTCCCGCCGGTTATAAAGGTTGCCTCACCATCGACGATGATGAAGATGTGGTTGGTGCTCCCATGCATTTCAGCCCCGCGCGCCGTGGCGCGGTTGGCGAGGACGATCAGGCCGTTGTCGCTGATGATCTGACCGCCCTTGACCATGGTGGCTGAGACTCTGTCGTGAGGGACGTAGTGGACACGCATGGGGACCCCGGCAGCGGCAGTGACAAGAACGCCAACGGTGAAGGCGGTTGCGAGCGAGAGCAGAAACTTCATACGAGTATCCTCCGTTCAAGTTGGGTGACGTGGTAACTGTAACGCATCGTTGCTTCATCCTCGTTGCGATGATGGCGGCTGGCTGTGCCAGAAGCCCCGGGGAGATCGAGATTTTCGCCCTTCCTCCACCCGGTGCGCCGGTGAGCGCCGACCGAGGGCTCAACGGATACCCGGCCGCCCTCGCGGCCATCATGAATGCCTTCGAGCAGGCGCTTGAGCTGCCGCGCGCTGACGTGAGGCTCGTACTGTTTCCCGACCGCCGCAGCTTCGAACAGGGACTGCTGGCGGCGGGCTATCCGCCTGCGCTCGCCAGCTCCGCCTCGTCCTTCGCCGCGATCGGAGGCGCTCGCGCCGTGCTCATGAACGCCGGCGTGGTCGACCGCTTCGATCGCACGAGGCGCGTCCAGCTGGTTGCGCATGAGCTCGTTCACTCGCTCCAATATCAGTTCAGCGGCGGAGGCCGGGGCGCCTCCGAGCAGTGGTTGAGAGAGGGGTTCGCGGAATGGGTGTCCTACCGGGTCACGGCACACCTCGGCCTCGCGTCGTTCGATTCGCTGCGGGACGACCTTCTCGGCCCTCTGGCCGGCGCCCGCTTCGGGCTCCCTCCCGCGCCGCTTGACAGCCTCGTGACATTTCCGCAATGGGTCGAGGCACAGCGGCGGTACGAGACCCCGCTGTATGCTCAAGCGTTCATTGCCGCGGAGCTGCTCATCGAGATGCGCGGGGTTCCCGCCATCATCGGCTATTTCGAACGCTTCAGGACCACGAGCGAGTACGAACGCGCGTTTGCCGACGCGTTCGGGCTGGAGCGCGCGGTGTTCGACCGCGTGTTCGTACGCCGATGGCACGAGACCGTGGCGCAGGTCAGAGCGAAGAGCTAGCCCCCTTTATCGTGCTCGTTAAATTCCGCTATCACATCACGTTCCTGAACGTGGTGTTCGGCGCGCTGATCTTCGCGCCGGCGATTGCGGCCCCACTCCTCATCCAGGTCGCCCTTCTGTACGTGTGCTGCGACACGGGCCGGAACCGATTGCTTTCGGCGAGCTGCTCGAGGGGGTCACGCCTGTCCGGGCTCAGCGAAGCAGAGGGATGCCCGCAATCGCGGCAGACGTACTCCATGTAGCCGCCGCGGCTCGCGACGTAGCTGATCCGATGCCCGCTCACCACACAGATCGCCGGATGAGTGATATGTGTGACGTCCTGTCGCGGCTTCAGGAACGTGTGGCCGCAATGGCACGCGAACTCGCGATAGCCGTCACGGTCGGCGACGCCGTGCACGTCGTGGCCGAAGAGGCCGCAGAGATAACGCACCTTCTTGTTGAAGATGGCCGACTCCCGATACGGATCGTTGTCGGCCTCAAAGAGCAGGGGATGGCCGCACTGCACGCAAACGTACTCGCAATGTCCGTCGCGCTCGATCAGTTTTCTGTACGTGTGGTGCCAGGCTGCTTGCGGAATCGGTGATTGTCGACCTCATGACCCCAGACGGCGCACCAGAGCTGAGACATAGATCCTCCTGCGATGGTCACCATGTTCGTTTCAGCCGCAGCATCAGTCCCTTGCTCCGGCCGCGCACGATGGGAGCGATGTTGAATGTCGTTGAGCTCGATCGCGCGTAGATGACCCGGTTTCCCTCGATGAGCGCGTCGACTCCGACCCCGATGCCGGCGCCAACGCCGCCGTACAGCAGCGCGACGAGGGCGACCCATCCTGCATCCTGGCTCGAGATGCCGGACGCGCCGATCGCCAGCGCGGTGAGTCCGGCCCCGATCGCCATTCCGGTCAACGCACCATTTTTCAGCGAGTCCGGCCCTCGCTTCGCAATCGTGTCCACGTCGGTGCCCTGAAAATGGCGCAAGGCGCCGGCCACATTCAGGACCATCGAGGACCCGGTCAGCTCCGAGAGTCTTCCCTGTGTTCGGCTGCCATTCGCATCGGTGATCGTGAGGGTGTCACCGGGTTTGACGAGGACGCGTAATTGATCGAACGTGCCGGCAAGCTCCTGTGCCTGGGCGGGAGCGATGCTCAGCAGGACGAGGGCGGTCAGGCGAAGCGCATGCTTCATGGGTGCCTCCTACCTGCAGATGCGCAGCAGGGGGGCAGGGCGGCTCAAACAGAGGGAGCGATACTGACTCTCGGATTCCGAGCAGCAGCCGTCCGCCTAGCTGCGGAGCTTCAGCGAAATGTTGATGACCTTGCGAAACTTCACGGGCGTGCCGTTCACGGTCGCCGGGTGGTACTTCCAGCTTCTCGCGGCTGTTAACACGATCAGGTCGTAACGAGGGTTGATCGACGACAGCATCACGGCCGACTCAACCCCGCCGACTTCACTGATGACCACTTCCAGGACGCCGTCACCCCGCGAGATCAGGTCGCGCGGGAACGCAGGCAAGGCCTGTCGCAGAATCACAGGCGGCGACACGCCCGGCTCCATGCCGCCGTAGATCCCTCTGAGTACGGGGGCGGCCGCCAGCGCCGGGGCGACAGGCAGGGCAGGCGGCTCCGGCGGAGGAGCCGCCGCCTTGATGCTCAAATCCCGAAAGCCGGTGGCGAGAGTACGAAGATCTGCGAAAGGAGGCCGACCGGCCGCGGCACCCAGATCGGGATCTGCCAGGGCCTGCAGCACGCGATCGAATTCTGCGATCGCGGCGGGAAAATCCTGTCGGTCAAACGCCGCTTTCGCGACCGCGTATTCCTGCTGCACGATCGCGGGCAGGATCCGCTGCCGCACACTGGCAAAGGCTGCGCGCAGGCGCGGCGAGGTGTCGGCGTCCGCCGGATGATACAAAGGGTCGGCAGACACGACGGCTTCGATGGCGCGCTCGGCCTCGGGGGTACGTCCCAGCGCCAGCAGGCAAAACGCCCGGTACTGATTGATGGCCAGGCGATCCGACGGCTGGCTGCTCGGGGAATCCAGCCGGCTGAGCACGACAAGCGCTTCTTCGTAGTGGGCTGCCGCATAGAGGTCACGTGCGACGGCAACGGTTTCCTGCGCCTGTACGGCGAGCGGCGTGAGCAGCAGGATGCAGGCGACGATGAATGAGGTTCTCATTTTTTTGTCAGATCAACGCTGAGCCGCACCGGTGAGTGCAGCGTGACCATGATGACCCGCCGCTGCTCTCCAAGCTCGCTGTTTCGAAACACCACTTCGTGCGGTCCGATGGAGAGCGGAAAGTTCCCAATCGGTGTGTCGCCGACGCTTTCTCCATCAATTGACACGCTGGCCCAGGGAACGGCGTTCATGGACACTGTGCCCTTCGGCAGCGTGACGCTCAACGCGACAACCCGCCCGGACGACACCTGCACCGTGCGCGTTTCACGGTAGCCCAGCGGCTCATTCACAAGCTCAATCTCGTGCTTTCCGGACGGCAGCATGATGCGATCGATTCCACTGGTGCCGAGCAGCCGTCCGTTCTCCCGCAGGTCCACGACAACCGGCGCCGTGACCGAGACCCATCCCGACGCCACTGCGCCCGGCGGCGCGCCCATCGGCACGACGAGTGAGGCCGGCACGCCCGCCTCGATCATCACCTTCTGGGTGACCGAGCCCAGATCGCTCTCGAGTGTTACCGAGTGTTCGCCCGGTGCGATCTCGACGATCGTCATTGGAGTTTTTCCGAGCGGCGTGCCATCGATGCTTATGCGGGCCCCAGAGGGCTCCGTCCGAACCTGCAGTTGGCCAAGAGCGGAACCGGCTTTCGGCAACTCCAGGTACTGGGAGATTTCTGCGCCCGCGGCAATGGTGATCGGAATGGTCCGCGATTCTCCGTGCGCCCGAACGACAAGTGTGTGTGCGCCCGCGGGCAACGAAAGGCTGATGGGTGACTGCCCGCGTCTTGCGCCGTCCACTTCTACCTCGGCCCCCGGCGGATCGGTGTTGACCGTCATCTTCCCCACGGCAATCAGGGGAGCCGCCGGCGAAAGGCGATGACGCGCCGCGAACAGCCCGCCTGTCGTCGCAGTCAGCAGGACAACTCCGGCCGCGATCCACTTAAAGCGACCGAGATTTCGCATGCCGGTCTGTGCGGATTTCATCGCCTGCTCCTCGTCATCGAGTTCCTGGGCCCGTTCGTCCGACATTTCCGCTATTTCCACAGGCGGCATCGGGTCTTCGCTCGGAGGATTCACCGGAGGCACTTCGTTCGGTTCAATGAGGACTGGAGATGGAGCCGGTGTTGTCGAACCGTAATACCGCTCCAGAAAAGTTTCGAGCGACCCAGGGTCGGCGTTGTACTTCGCATCTTCAGACAGCAACTGGTCGAAGGCTGCCTGGGCCTCGCCAACGGACCGAAAGGAGTTGCGCACGTCCAATTGGAGTGTGCGCCTCAGCCACTCGCGGAGCCCTGACGGCAACGACTCCTGCGCCACCAGATCCTCAATCTGTCGAGGGTACTCGTCGTCTCGAAGCGGCCGGGCCAGAATGAGGGAAAGCGCGACCACGCCCACCTGAGTGAGATCTGCCCGCTCGTCGAATCGGGGCAGCCCCACGTCCATAGGCAGCGCCACCCGAAGCTCTTTCCAGTAGCGCTCGCGCGAATACTTCAACTGTTCGAGCGCCGCGCCCAGGACATATTCGACAATGAACAGTCGCCCACGCGGCGTGACGAACAGACGTTCGGGTGCAATGGCGCCGTGCGCGACCCGCGCATGCTGGTGCAACACCGCAATTGCCGAGATGAGTTGTCGAACGAGGTACAGCGCCGCGTTCAGGTCCAGAACGCGGCCGTGCCGCTCAACATCCGTCAGGATCTCTATGAGCCTGACGCCGGGAGCGCCATCGGACATCAGCGCAACGGTGCCGCGCTCGTCGTTGAGTCTGTCCACTTTCCGGATGCGGGCGTAGTAAGGGTGCTGCAGATCCGAGAGCCGGGCGACGCGCTCGCGCAGCGCGAAGTCGAACGCAGGAACGTCGGTGATCTCGTGGCGAAAGCACAGAATTTCCAAGGGTACGTCGTTGTCGGCGCGTGCGGCGGGACTGTAACGCCGACCCAGACCATCTTCGAAACCTCGGCGCACGGTGCCGGATTCGCGCGCGACCGCTGGTTCTGGCAACATTCGAAACTCACAATGCCGAAAGCGTACCCGTTCTGGCGTCCATCACGCGCCGGGCGCGCATTTTCGTAAGTCGCTTAGCACGTGTCGTTTCCAAGCAGTCGCATGCGGAAGCTCAATCCTCGCGACTCTGTTCCCGATTGCAGAACTGTCAGCGCACGACCAAGGCCGTCATTGCAGGGTTTGTCAGAAGACCGCGCTCCCAGCAGCCTGCGTCGAAAATCAACTGGTATCGGAATTGCCACAGCACCTCCCGCACCGATGTGGCAAAAAGCTCTGGCGGAACAGCCTCGTGACGACAGCAACAACGTAAGTGCTTCGTACGCACTCGCCGTTGAACCTGACGCGTCCCAGGCAAGAATTCTCGAGCGGATGCTCGGCGCACGCATCGGGGGCAAGCTGAGAGTTGTCGGGTCGACCGAGGAGGCGCTCGCGGCGCTGGCCGAGGGAATCCCGGATTTGATTTTGATGAGCCCGCTCCTGGCGCCCCAGGACGAAGAGCAGATCGTGGCGCGTCTGGGGGCCTTGGGTGTTGACGCGTCGCATGTGCAGCTGTTGTCAATTCCGCGGGTCGGCGACAACCAGCCGCCGACCGGAAAAAAGCGGCGGTTCGGCTGGCAGTCCCAGAAAGATCCCTCAGCAAGCGGTGGTTGCGACCCCGTCGCGTTTGCCAACGAAGTTGCCGAGTACCTGGCGCAGGCGTCCACGCTGCGGCAAGGGAGTCACATCGCCAACCAGCCGCCAGGCCAGGACAACGCGGATACGCTGGCCGGTCTGCGCATGGAGCACATCGAACAGATGCTGGAGCGGTTGGACGCTGACCCTCCGCCACAACCAGACGGCGATCCCACTCCAATTTCCAAGCGAGATCTTATGGCCATATCAACGACCCACGAGCTCAACGTCGGGACCACGCGCAATTCGGGCGAGCCACGGCTCCCCCGGTTCTTGACTCTCGACGACCAGGTCCCGCTCCCATTGCGAGCGCTTCTTGATGAAGCTGACGGCTGCCTGAAGATGTCGTTCCTGACTGGAGCGGGCGCGTGCACCGGACGCACCTTAGATCTGCTGATTTCAGAACAGGGCCTGGGGGAGGGCGATCGCGCGGAGCAAATTCTGCAGCTTGGGAAGAAACACCCGGCCGTCGCCGAATCATTCCTGCGGGGGCTTTCGCTCGTGACGAACAACCCAAGCGGCGCGTGGGACGAAGCGCGAGTGACGCTGGCCATCGCCATCCTGAAGGCGATTGCCTACGAAATTTACGTGCTCGGCCCGGAACGGAAAGAGCGCGCCGCCTATGTCATCGAGCTGCTGGAGCGCTTTAAGTCTGCCGGCAGGGGCTGAGGAAGCGCTCGAGACACGCCTCCTACTTGATCGCCACGATCACGAACTCGACAGGCTTGCCCCCCGTATTCTTCCCTTCGTGCGCAACGCCGCGCGGGACGAGCACCACGTCGCCGCGCGCCCAGGTCGTCTTTGCGGGCTTGCCGTCGATGCTGAGCGACTGCTGCGACGAGCCAAGCGCGATGACTACCTGATCGTACTCGTGCTTCGATCCGGCCGGCTCCTGGAACGTCGTCGCGGACGTCGCACGGTAGGCCGTGGCGCGGGCACCCTCGGCCAGGGTCTTGAGTGCCAGGCCAGGGCGCGATGTCGGCAGCGTCGTCGTTGGAGCCGTGGGGGACTTCAGCTCGACGAGAATCGCGTCGAGCCTGGACGTGCCCACGTTTGCGGGGTTGTGGGTGATTGTCGGCGAATACATTGCCGAGTCTGCCGCCACGTCGAGATCTTCTGTCTTGCCGTCCGGCATCGTGAACCGCACTTTGCCGCCAGAGAGCACGACGAGCACGGAGTCCGGGTGAGCATGCATGTGGCTCTTCTCACCAGCGGCGTAGCCGATTCTGAGCACCCGCACCCCAGCGTTTTCTGCCACGAGTTTGTAGTGCGCCGGATCCGCCGTGACAGCATCCGGGCCGACAGCCTGTGCCGCTGATGCGGCCGGACGATCGGAGTTCCAGATGTCGCGGATGATGAGCCACTTTCCGTCCGCCTTGCGCCAGGTCTCCGAGTAGTTGCCGCTGTCGACGGTGGCGCCGGAGGCGTCGGTCACCTTGTACGTGCCCGAGTGCCAGCCGAGATTGCCGGAAACACCAGTGTGGCTCTCGCCGTCGACCAAGGTCAGACCGGCGGCTTTGGTCGTCGCGGTGTCCGCGGCCAGAAACGCCCGCATCGCCGCGTGCCCTGATGCCGATGGTGTGTTCGGCGGCATCATGATGGCGTCTTCCGCGTACAGGGCGACGATGCGATCGATGTCGCCCGCCTTGTAGGCTTCAAACCAGGTGGCCGTTCCGCCGCGGAGGGCCGCTTCGTCCGCCGCCGTGTCGGTTGCGGATGGCGCACATGACGCGCAGGCGGCCAGCGTGATGAGGCTCGCGGTGACGATGGCGAACTGCTTCAGGGTTTGCATTTGATCTCGCTTTCTTGGAAGGACATGATAGCCGAGTACTCGCGGATTTCTCCGTGCTAATCTGCTCCTGGATATGCGCCGACCGACCAGCCGCGCGATCGTGGGACTGGCTGCCACCCTGAGCGTGGCGGTGCTGGCCCAGGACACGGGCTTGTTCCGGCTCGCCCGCGATCACGCGGCCCTCCAGTACTCGACCCGCCCCACACGCGACGCGGTCGTCAGGCTGAACGAACGGATCGAGAAAGGCGACCTCCAGCTGGCCTTCGACGCGCCGCCGCGCGGCTACCTGCAGTCGGTGCTGAAGGCGCTCGACATTTCACCCTCGTCCCAGACGCTCGTCTTCTCCGAGAACAGCCTGCAGCGCGCGCACATCAGCAAAGCGACGCCGCGGGCGATCTATTTCAACGACACCGTGGCCGTCAGCTGGGCGAAGGGCGCCGACACCGTCGAGGCCACGGTTCTGGACGCGACTCAGGGCGTTCACTTCTACGCGATCGCGCAGAAGCCTCAGCCGAAGCCGCAGTTCGTTCGCCGCACGGATTGTCTCGAATGCCATCTCATGCCTCAGACCTACGGCGTGCCAGGGCTATTCGCGATGAGCCAGCTGCCGCTGTCTGACAACAAGAACGAGTACGCACAAGGTTGGGCCACCGATCATCGGACGCCGATCGAAGATCGATGGGGCGGGTGGTACGTCACCGGGGCGCAGGTTCCAGCACGGCATCTCGGCAACGTGCCCGTGACACACGTCCCGCGCTCGTACGTCCGGGCTGAGGTCGCGCCGAAGCTCGAGACGGGCACCAAGACGTTCGACGCGAGCGCGTACCTGACGCCCTACAGCGACGTCGTCGCACTGCTGGTGCTGAATCACCAGGTGCACATGACGAATCTCCTGACGCGCCTGGGCTGGGAATCGCGGGTCGCCGCGCACGAAGCGTCGCGAGCCGGCGTCAAGCTGCCTGATGTTCGGCAAACGGCGCGCGAACTGGTGGACTACATGCTTTTCGTGGACGAGCCGCCGCTGCCGTCAGCGGTCAAGGGCTCGTCCACCTTTGCACAGGAGTTCACGTCGAAGGGGCCGCGCGACAGCAAGGGACGCTCCCTGCGCGAGCTCGACCTCACACGCCGGCTGCTCCGCTACCCGTGCAGCTACATGATCTACACCGAGACGTTCGACGCGCTGCCGCCCGCCGCCAAGGCATCCGCGTACGAGCGACTGTGGGAGGTGCTGTCGGGCAAAGCGACCGACCGAGCCTACGCGGGCCTCTCGTTGGCCGACCGCCGTGCCATCATCGAGATCCTCCGCGAGACCAAGAGCGGACTGCCCGCGTACTTTCAGACGGTACGTTGAAGGGATCGCTCACACGTTGGCGGTCACCGCCTGGCGAGGGCGACGCCGTATTTCTGATCGTAGACCCACTTCTGGCCGATGGCATGGCCGATACCCAGGATCGCGCGGGTAGGCATCGCGTGCCACGCCCATCAGTCCCTGACCAACCAGCCTCTTTTCAGGCATGTCGGACCTCCGGATACACACGAATTCCCCAGGAGTGGATCGGGTCTGAAGGCGGGAAGCAACATCACGTCCCAGGAGGCTCATCGATCGATCGTTGAGCGACCCACCCAGTATCCGCTTCGGGCTTGAAGGGTCGCGCGCTGGCGAGATCGCACCTCGATCCGATGCCAGCCGGCCGAGGGACTCGACTCGAAGGCGATTAAATACTGATGCCGGAGTTCGTCCACGATTTGACGCGATACCACACTTCCCTCAGACGTGCTCGATACTCCGTAGAACATGCCGCCGCTCCATTGGGCAAGATTCGTTAAGTCGCCACCGGCTGTAATCGATGTCTCAACGGCGACGACGTACACCGGCATATCGATAGCGCTGGCTATACCGGACACCTCTTGTGGGGTCATTTGGCTACTCGTGTCGACACCGTCCGTGAGCACAATGATGGCCCGACGCCCTGGCCTTTCCGAAAGCTGCTGTGCCGTTGCTGCTATGGCGTCATAGAGGGACGTCGTGCCCCAAGGAGTCACCGAGGCAAACGATGTCCGCACTTTATCGAATTCCCCGGTGAACGGCTGGGCCGTCCGCACGGCCTTGTCGAACACAAATAGCGCTGCTTCGTCGGCACCCTCACGCATCGACGCCAAAAGGAAGTGCCCAACCTCACTGGCCCGTTCGAGCTTGCCGCCGATATGCATGCTGCCGCTACTGTCGAGGAGCAATGCCACGCTGATCGGACTTACATCGTTCCTAAAGTCCAGAATCTCCCGGAACTGGCCGTCATCCGTAACTTTGAACTCAGATGCCGCGAGCCCATGAATAGGACGGCCAGCTTTGTCGCGAACCACCACGGCGACGGTCACCCGCTCGGCGCTGGATCGGAACACCGGTTGCTGAGAAGCGACGATCCCGAACGGCGAGCCGAATGCGACCATTAGCGCCGCCGTCGCAACGAGGTGACAAAATTTGTCGGCCATAGACCTCCGGAAAAATGATGGACCCTCTCAACACGATGCAAATCTGTCTCCTAAGTTATCGGCGCCATGAGTGCGCGCCTTGAAGGGTTATTGCAGCCTTGGTGGGTTGGCACCACACCTTATGGCGCGCCGGCGAAATATCCCGCGCGCGTACGCGCCTGCAGGTTGGGTTGGCGAACACGGACTGCGACACGACGCCAGCCATCGCCTGGACTCGCATTATTGGAGAGGTACCCGATTACGTACTGACTTGTGAGTTCATTTGCGATTTGGGTATACACGTCCGCGAGATCCGTTGGACGTTTCGGCAAGAAGAGGCGACCCCCGGTTTCCTGCGCAAGCTGTCGGAGACCGAACTCTCCGTCTGATCGCCGCGTCAACGAGGGTTCTTCCAAGCCGAGGCCGACCGCGTAGATCACCGTCTGCGAACGCTTTGCGGAATCAAGCAGATCGTCGAACGTGACCAGGCTGGAGGTATCTTCACCGTCGGAAAGCACGACGATCACCTGACGTCGAATCTCATCGCCCGTCTGGGGTTTCACCTTTGCGAGTTGCCTGAGAACGATATATATCGCGTTGTAAAGAGCCGTTGATCCGCCCGCGCGCATTCGCTGAATAGCTGCCGCCAACAATGCGCGATCGCTGGTCATCGACTGCAGCACTTCGACGTGACTATCGAAGCTGACAACCTCGGCCACGTCACCCGGCCGTAGCCTTGCGATAAAATCCATCGCCGCTTGTTTCGAGAGCGCCATTTCTTCGTCCATACTCGAACTGCTGTCCAGCACGAGCGACACTGACAAGGGCACATTCGCAGGGGAGAAATAGGCGAGCTCCTGGGGCCGGCCATCCTCGAACAGCTGAAAATCGTTCGCTGTGAGATCGGCGACATACCGTCCACCGGAGCCGGTGACGGTCACGTTCAGTAGAACAAGATCGATGGTGCTGCGGAAGGCGGGCTGTTGCAGAGCGCCCACATACACAACCACAGCGAGCACGATGCCCAACGCCACAAACAACCGCCGACGGAATTGTGGGAAGAGTGGATTGGGCATGGCTGGGAATGACTATTATGGCGCTAATCCCATGGTGCGGAAGGGGGATTCGAACCCCTGCGCCCTTGCGGGCGCCAGCCCCTCAAAACTCGTCGAAATACCTGCACTGATGGACACTGATGCGACCTTCACACCCGACGCGCCAGCGTGGCCTGGTTCGTCCTCGAGCAGCGTGTCGATCCGCCGACGCGCAGTGTACGACGGACTACGAGCACACCCTTTGACGTGCGCTGTACGAGAATCCGATGCCGATTGATCCCACGATCAATCGTTGTGCGCGAAACTCACCGCCCCACGTTGAGCCGCACGCTAAGCATGACTCGACGGGGATCCACGAAGATGGTCGGCTGGCCGAAGTTCGGGCTGTACAGGTTGTCAGTGGCGAGAGCCTCTTCAGCCGTGTTGTTCAGCGCGTTGAGCACGTCAAGGAGCAGTTCGATGCGTCCCCGACCGCTGAACGAGATGGTCCTCGACAGACGCAGGTCCAATAGCGTCTGCGACGACAACCGGCGAGCGCCTCGCGGTTCGAGAAGAACGCGCTGGTCGCCTTGGGGCAGCGAGATCTGTGTTGACGCCGCCCACGGCTTGCCGCTGAAGTGCTGAGCGCTGGCCGCGACGACGAAGCCCGTGCGCGGCACCTGCACCGATACTGAGCCGCGGAGCATGTGCGGTCGATCATTGGGCAGCGGGCCTCGCGCGTTGGTCAGGCTGTTCGGATCGCGCCCGAACGAGCCGCCGAGCACGCTGCTGAACTGCGGGTCCGCGGCGGCCCCGCCACTCGAGGGCTGCAGCCCGGACGCCTTCGACAACGTGTAGGACGCGAAGGCCTGCCACCCGTCGGAGACACGTTTCTCGATGGCCGACACCAGCCCGTTGTAGGTCAACGAATAGCCGTCCGGATTCGTCAACAGGAACCGTCGGCTGGCGGTGGAGTTGGCGAGCGCGAAGACCGGGACGGAACGGCCGTCGGCCAGAGTGCGCGTCTCCTCGCGATACAGCCCGCCCGTATCCTCCCATCCGATGAAGTCGCTGCCGCTCTTGCGAACGTAGGCGATGGCCACCGAGAGACGGCGGCCGACCTCGCGGTCCACGCCGACCGAGTACTCGTCGGTGCGAGGCGAGCGCGTCGCGGGATCGAGACGCAAATTGGTTTTGGGATCGACAACTGACACCAGACGCGTGTAACCGCCGGCCACCGGGTCGAACGCCATCGTCGTGATTGGGGTCTGCCCCGGGTGAATCGGACCCAGTTCTCCTGTCAACACGCCCTGATGGAATCGCCCGTAGCTGGCCCGCAGCATCGTCCGGCCATCAGACGTGAGTCGCATGGTCACCCCCAGACGCGGCGACCAGACGTTCCACGTGTACAGCGTGCCGAGGCCCTGAACGACTCCTCCGGTCTCACGCCCGTTGAAGTCGCGCGCGGGAAGATCTTGACTGATCGCGCGGCTGTGGTCGAACCGGATGCCGGCGTTGAGCGTGACCCGATTGGCCATCGTCATTGACTCGCTCAGGAACGCGCCGGCGGTGATGAACTGGCCGCCGGGCGTCGCGGTTTCGCGGGAGATGGCCTGGAATGGTTGTCCGTTGTTGTCGACGAACCTCACGCCGCCGGGAATGACGCCGAGGGCATTATGCTCGCCCCTTTCCACCGTTCCGCCAACCTTCCACTCGTGATCGCCGGCAAGCAGTCCTGGCCGGTAGTGGGTCATCGTGGCTTTGGCCGTGGTGCGAATGAGCGTGTAGTCTCCGTAGCTCGGCGGTCCGCCGCTCGCTACGCCTGTCACGCGATCGAACCGGTTTGGCGTGTTGATATTACCTGTGCTCGGTTCGTTGTCCTGCGAGAGGACGAACCGTCCAACCCGCGCGTCCCACAGCGTGTTGCTTGAAGGCGTGTACGTCAGATGACCGAAGGTGGTGGTTGGGACTGACGCCTTGAATCGCAGCGTCGCCTCGAACGGCGTCACGAGCGTCGGCCGCTCGGGATTGACCCAGAACTCGTGGTGGGAGCTCGAAAGCAGGCGCAGGCGAGGCGTGATCTGCCACGTCAGCCTCGCGAACACTTTGTCCTGCGCGTACGTCCTCGGGAACTTCGGATCGGTACCCGGCTGGCTGTCGTGGTCGCGCAGATACTGGTATCCCGCAAAGAACCAGACCCGGTCGCGCACGATCGGGCCGCCAAGGTTCGTGGTGAAGTCGCGGTACCTGGCTCGCTCGTACCCGCTCTCCGGTTGGCTGCCCGCCGGAACAGCTCGGAGCCTGGGTTGGCTGGTCAGGCCGGCCGTTTGTGCGTAGTACGAGGCGTCGTACTGGAGTTGGTTGCTCCCCTGCTTCGTGACGACGTTGATGACCGCGCCCTGGATGTTGCCGAACTCGGCAGACGCGCCCACCGACTGGATCTGCACCTCCTGAATGACGTCGAGACCCGGTTCAGCCACGGCACCGCCGCTGCACGGGCACGTAAAGTTCGTGCCGTCGAGGAGGAACGCATTCTCGTTCACGCCAGAGCCGAAGGCGGACACGGTGCTGCTGGTGCCACTCGAGGGCGAGGTCGGTGACACACCCGGCGCGGCCTTGATGAAGTCGAACATGCTGAACCTGCGCCCTGGGATCGCACGGAGGTAATCGGAGTCGAAACGCGTCTCGAACCCGCTATTTCTGGCTTCGATTCGTGGGCCGGCGGCCTCGACAATGATCGCTTCGGCGATGCCCGCCAGCATCAGAGCGACCATTCGCTCGATCGTCGCCCCCGCGCCGATGGCGATATTCTCTTCGCGGTAGCGAGCGAAGCCTTGCATCTCGATCTCGAGCACATAAGGCCCTGGAGGCAAGGCCTGGAATCGCAGTTGGCCCTTCTCATTGGTCGGCATGGTCATTGGCCCGCCGATGAGCGCACCAGAGCGGACCGTGACCAGCGCACCGGGCAGGACGGCGCCCTGCTCGTCCCTGACGGTTCCGATCAGCGTCCCGGTCAGTTCCTGTGGGAAAGCCGCGTCCGGTGCAAGAACGCACGTCACAGCGAGAAGAAACAGCACAGGCATCGATTGGCGCATGGCGTAAATCCCCTTCACCTAGTAACGCGCAAATCAGAAGGGAATCACCTCATGCGGACGAGACGGCCTTGAGCGCTGGTCCAGATCCCGCGTATTCTCGGTGCATGCGGCTCGACGCGCCTCCCCTGGAGGGCTGACGGCGGCTGCGAGGCGATGGCGGACCCCACTGACACGGCAGGGATCACTCAGTGGCTCATTGCGTGGAGCGACGGCCGTCGTGACGCGCTCGACGACCTTGTGCCACTCGTGTATGAAGATCTGCGCCGGCTGGCGGCTGGCTACATGCAGCGTGAACCAGCCGGTCATTCGCTTCAGCCAACGGCGCTCGTTCACGAGGCCTACCTCCGCCTGATTGACCAGCGGCAGGTCCAATGGCGCAATCGGGCTCACTTCTTCGGCGTTGCCGCAGGGATGATGCGGCGAATTCTCGTCGATCACGCCAGGCGACGTCTCGCCGACAAGCGCGGCGGGGCGTGGGAGCGCGTGACGCTCGTCGGAGATGAAGTCGCGACAGCCGATTCTGGCGGCGTCGACGTGCTGGCGCTACACGAGGCGCTCGAACACCTCGCCATCTTCGACCCGCGGCAGGCACGGATCGTCGAGCTGCGTTACTTTGGGGGATTGACGATCGAAGAAGCCGCCGAGGTCGTGGGCATTTCAGAGGCGACTGTCGTGCGCGAGTGGACGATTGCGAAAGCGTGGCTGCGAGCCGACTTGTCAGGGCGTCTTGGCTGAATTCAGTTCGCGCGCCTCGAGACCGTTGCCGCCTGCGCCCGAGCCCGTTCCTTCGCTCTGATTTCCTGCGCGAAGTTGAGCACGACGATGATGCGAGTTGCATCCGACACGCCTTCATCTCGAACCATCAGGAAGCGCTCGCCGTCCGGCGTCACGTCGTAACTGGAGGAGGCAACGCCGGGCATTCCACACGAGGACCCCGATCCATGCGTGTAATCGCCCTCCCAGAGCAGTCGTGGCGCACCGGCCCTGAACCGGGGCGCGGTCGTGACGGCGACCGCCATCATTCGATTGTCGCTGCGGTAGTAGAGCTCTCCACCGGAGCGACGCCACACAGGGTCGGTTCCCTCATTGTTCGAAACCTGGAGCTTTAGGCCAGGCCCTGGAAACGCCTGCACGTAAATCTCCGGCCGGCCGGACTCATCCGACGAGTACGCCACCCAGCGTCCATCAGGCGAGAATTTGATCGATCCTTCCCCGAACCTCGATTGCGCCACCGGCAACGCCGTTCGGCTGCCGTCGAGCGGGAGGACCCAGACGTCATCTCGCGTCTGAGGATCCTTTTGGTCGAAGGCGAGAAACCGCCCGTCGGGCGAGAATGACACGGGACTTTGGCGGGTCCCAGTAGGATCAAGCCGTGTGGGAGGAGCACTTCGGTCGGTAGGCATCGACCACATTGTCATGCCGCCCTTCTGCCAGGATCTGAATGCCACCCGCGTGCCGTTAGGGCTCCAGACCGGGTCGTGACTCATGCCGTCGGTCGTCACCTTGCTGAGCACCGTTCGCGCGAAATCGTAGAAGTAGAAGTCGTGATTCGGCCCCTCGATCTCAACGGCGAGTGACCGGCCGTCGGGCGAGATTCGTGGATACAGATAGGAGGCAGGCTTGAGCGGCAAGGGTTCGGCCTTGCCGGATCGATCCACCCACACGAGCGTCCGATTTCCACCATCCGCTGCACCCGGGACGTACGCGAGATCGCCGCGTTTCGAGAGGCTGAAATGGGCGGCGCCCGTGTTCCCGCTCATCATCACGCCATCCACGACCTCGAACGGCGAGCCTGTGACCTCCCGTCGCCCGACATCGAACGCCACGGCGAAGAGCTTTCCGGCGCGTGCGTAGACGATGTGCCCGGACGGGGAATAGACGGCGGCCGCCCCTCCGGAAACCAGCGTCTTCTTTTGTCGCGTGTTCAAGTCCCATAAGTCGATTCGGGCTTCGTCGTAGTTGTCGATCCCTTCGAACGACACCGTGTAGATGAGCGATTGCCCTCCCGGGAGGAGGCTTGCGAAACGATGGCTGCGCTCCCCATGCTCGACGTCGAGCGTTGTCACCGGCTCGGTTGGTCCACCGGAGTCCCGGATGCGGACAATCCCGCCCGGATAGGTCGCTGTCCAGTAGATCCACCCGTCCGCTGCCCAGTCTCCCCCGTGGAAATTGTCGTACTCGGCCAGCTTGACGGCCGCACCGCCCGACAGCGCTGCTTTGAGGAAGGGTCGGGAAGACGAAAAGATGCCATTCCCTTGGATGAAAGAAATGGATGCGCCGTCAGGTGAGAAAAGAGGCGCACCGCGAAAGTTGGGCTCCTTCGTGACTTCGAGTGGTTGACTTTCAAGACCGTCCAGCCGGCGAATGGACACAGGACCCGGAAGCGGCGTAAAAGCCAAGAGCGTGCCATCGGGTGAGAGCGCCAGATTCGAGTTGAAGGTTGGCACCATCACCTGGCCCTTTGGCAGATCCACAGTGAACCGCGAGACACGGCTGTCCCCCGTCGGAGCGTTTTCGCCGCGCGCGAGCCAGAACAGGCCTGCAAACACGAGCGCAACTACGCTTGCCGCCACAGCGGCCAGCGTGCTCTTTCGTATTCCTCGTGTCTGGTCGATCGCGCCGCTTTCCTCGGCCGGCGCGCGAACAATCTGCTCGAGCTCGATTCGAGCGTCGCCAATATCTCTGAGACGCTGTTTCGGGTCTTTCTCGAGACATCTTTGCAGCAGGCGGCGCACGGCCGGCGGGGTGGCGGCCGGCAACGTCGTCCAGTCGGGGCTTCGTTCGAGGATCGCGGCGAT
>JANNJO010000381.1:0-3795 GCA_031395755.1 Acidobacteriota bacterium | reverse complement strand
AGGCGCCCTGCCCCTCGACCCGTGCGTCGACGGGGCCGTCCCACGCCCGAATGTATTCAGCCTGTAGGAGGAGCCCACCGGCGTCGTAGCGCAGGTCACCTTCGATGCGGTCTTTCACGGGCCTGTCGCGATCACCCACCCGGGCGTAGCCGGCGGCGGCCACGGTGAGGCCCTTTATCGGATAGACCTCGAGCCGCAACGCGACGTCCTTCTCCTTGTCGTTCTCCCGAAAATTTTGGCCCGACCCGTTAAATACGCCCGCGTAGTAGTAGAAAATGTCGCCGAATTTTTTCTCGAGCTTGAGCCCCATGTCGCGCGTGTCGGAGAAGCCGCGGGTCACGAGCGGCCGCTCGGGAAACAACAAGCGCGGATTGCTGCTCAGCGCTTCGAGGCTGATCGGGATCTTGAATTGACCCAGCGTCACGTCTGCGAGGGACGTCGTAAAGGTGATAGAAAAGTCTTGGAGCACTGCGAGCGGGATGTCGTCCGAGGCAGCCACGATCGCGCGCGCCGCGTCAATCATCAGCAGATAGCTCACGAACCCCGGGACCATTTCGCCCTTGACCCGGCGTTTGCGAGCGGTTCGTTCACGCCGAATAGGGTCGATCCCACGTGGCAGATCGCGTCGGTGCGGGACATCGATCGCGACGGGAATCCGGACATCCTCTGGAACAAGATGGACACCGGGCAGGTGCTCGCGTGGTACATGAATGGCACCACTATGGTCCGCCAGGGATGGATCAATGCGAATCCGTTGGGCGATACGAACTGGCAATTGCGCGGCACAGGCGACTTTACCGGCGATGGACAGGCGGATCTCGTGTGGCAACACGACGTGACTGGACAGCCCCTGCTGTGGGTCATGAACGGCGCTTTCGCGGAATCCTCAATTTTGATGTCCACGCCCGGTGTGGGCGAATGGAAGATCAGAGCGATCGGCGATGCCAATGAGGACGGGTGGCCCGATCTTGTCTTTCAGAATGTGTTGTCCGGTGGAGTGGTCATCTGGGCGATGAACGGCACGACGGTCTTCAGCGGTCCGTATATCAGTACGATCGACCCTAACTGGAAAATCTCGGCTCCTCGCTAACGCCCAACAACGGGGATCAGGTGGCCCATGCCTGATCCCGTCTTCTCGCGCTCGGCAGGCATTTGACGTAGACTTTCCACGCAATGCCGAAGCGCGCAATCATCACCGGGATCACCGGACAGGACGGCTCCTACCTCGCGGAGCTGTTGCTCGAAAAAGGGTACGAAGTCTTTGGCGTTGTCCGTAGGTTGAGCGCTCCGAATGACTGGCGTATCGATCACCTGCGCGACCGCATCACGCTCTGTCCAGGAGATCTGCTCGATCAGCTGTCCATCATTCGCCTTCTCGATGAGCACAAACCGGACGAGTTCTACAACCTGGCGGCCATGTCGTTCGTTCCGGCCTCCTGGGACACACCGCTGCTGACCGGCGAGTTCAATTCGCAGGGGGTCACGCGGGTGCTCGATGCGATCCGCACCGTGAACCCGAAGGTCAAGTTTTATCAGGCTTCATCCAGCGAAATGTTCGGCAAAGTCCGCGAAGTTCCGCAAACCGAGGGCACACCGTTTTATCCCCGCAGTCCGTACGGGGTCTCGAAGGTTTTCGGCCATTACATTACGGTGAATTACCGTGAGAGTTACGGTTTGTTTGCCGTTTCAGGCATTCTCTTTAATCACGAATCGCCGCGACGAGGGCTGGAGTTTGTGACTCGCAAGGTGACTGACGGGGTCGCGCGCATCAAGCTCGGGCTGGCCGACTCGCTGAGCCTCGGCAATCTTGATGCGCATAGGGATTGGGGCTTTGCCGGAGATTACGTACGCGCGATGTGGCTGATGTTGCAACAGCCCACGGCGGAGGACTACGTGATTGCCACCGGCGTCAGCCATTCGGTCCGGGACCTCGTCGAGATCGCCTTCACGCGCGCCGGGTTGGAATGGCAGAAGTACGTGAAGACGGATCCGAAGTTTCTACGTCCCGCCGAAGTCGATCACCTGATTGGCGATCCCTCAAAAGCCCGCACCGTGCTGGGCTGGCAGCGAAAGGTGGACTTCAAAGAGCTCGTCGAGATGATGGTCGATGCCGACCTCGAGCGCCTGTCCACCCGGGAGGGCGCGCTCGCGTGGACCTCGCCGCAGCGACGATAGTCGCGAAACCGAGCTTTTTAGGATGGTTGAGGGAGCGCGGCTGCTCATGCTGACCTCAATTCTGAATTCGGTCCTTCCTGCGGCGATCCTTTCGTTGGCATTGTGTGCGATGGTGCGGCGGATCGGGCTGCGCAGTTCGGCAATCATCCCGCCCAGAGCTGATCGATGGCACTCCACGGCGACCCCCAGCATGGGTGGTGTTGGGTTCGCGATGGCAGCCCTCATCGTAACCGCGGGGACACTCCTTTTCACCAACACGCTTCCGGCTCGCGGTTTTGAAGTGGCCGTTCCTGCCGCCGCCGTCGCGATGCTCATCATCGGGATCCTCGACGACCGCTTTCAACTTTCGCCGCTGGCGAAGCTGGTCTCGTCGCTGATTGTGGGCGCACTCACCGTGTTCGTCATCGCGACCTCACTCGGCCGGAGTCTTCCATGGCCCGCGACCCTGCTCGCGGTGCTGTGGTTCGGCGGCGTGGTGCACGCGCTCAATCTGCTCGACAACATGGACGGGCTCGCCGCCGGGATCGCGGTAATCGCCGGCTCGCTGTTTATCGTCCTGTTTGCTCAAGAGCTTCGTCCGCTGGTCGTCCTGTTCCTGGCCTCGGTCGCTGGCAGCGTGGTTGGATTTCTCTACTGGAACCGTAAGCCGGCGAGACTATTCATGGGCGATTCTGGCAGCCTGTTCCTGGGGGGCGCGCTGGCCGCCGCATCGCTCGTCCCCATGATCTCCGCCGGAGCAGAGGGCTACAGGTCCGCATCGCTCGTTCTCCTTGTGCTCAGTGTTCCCTTGTTCGATACCGGCTTCGTGCTGGTGCTCCGGAGGCTCGCCGGACGAAAAGCGACGCGAGGCGGCACCGATCACGTGTCGCATCGCCTCGTTTCGCTGGGATTCTCGGAGCGTAGCGCGGTCCGGATTCTGTATCTGCTGGCTCTGTCAGGGGGGATGATCGCGTTGATGATCCAGCGCGAGGGCTTGCAGCCGATGCTGCCGGTGGCGGTCCTTTTCAGCGTCGCTCTGGCATTGATAGGCGTCTACCTTGCCCGCGTCCGGGCATACGATGCCGAAGATTTTGATGCATTGAAGAGATCCTCGTTCGCCCCTTTCCTGAGACATCTGACGTTTCGCTGGCATGCGGGCCAGGTCCTGCTCGACCTTGTGCTGATTGCGATGTGCTACTACGCCGCCTACCGCATACGGTTCGAGGGCGAAGCCTTCTCAACATTTTCGCCGTACCTCGCCGCCTCACTGCCGGTGATCATGGGCTGCAAACTCACGGCGTTGTACCTTTCCGGGCTGTACGATCGATCGTGGGAGACATTCAGTCTAGTCGATCTCTTCTCCGTCGTCCGCGGAGTGGTTGCCGGCTCTGTTCTCTCGGTGCTGGCCGTCGCGTACGTCTATCGCTTCGAAGGATTTTCGCGCGCTGTCTTTCTGATCGACGCCATGTTGCTCCTGGCTGCGGTCGCGGGTACTCGCGCGTCCTTCCGCGTGATGGGAGACGCGGCGAATGTGCGGCGCAGGCAGGCGTGGCGCGTGGTCGTGTACGGCGCCGGCGCCGGCGGCCATCTGCTTGTGCGCGAAATGCGCGCGAATCGAGGATGGAACCTGCAGCCGATCGC
>JANNJO010000403.1:0-3485 GCA_031395755.1 Acidobacteriota bacterium | reverse complement strand
CCGCAGTCACGCTCGAGGCCGATCGGCAGCTTGTCTGGGAAGTAGCGGACGGTTTTCTGGTCCCCTTCGCCGAAGGCAATGTGGGGAAGATCAGACTTCGGAAAATCCGAGTTCAGCTGACCGTTCATGAAGTACGACACTTTGTCGTTTTCTGTGCCCAGCCAGCTGTGGTGCTTGTCCGCGAGCACGGCATCGAGGAGCATCAACCGCTCGACCATCCGGCCGAGCGAGGCGGGCTTGCGGTGGCGATTGTTCGGCTCACCGATGGCACCGTACAAGGGCTTGTACTGGACATGGAAGAGCCGACCCCGGTGGAGCCGCCCAGGGGTGATCACCGTCACATACCCACGAGAGAGGAGCTTAGCCAGGAAGTCGTGCGTCTTCTGCCCGTGCGCGATGCCGGCGAAGGCGCAGTACTGCCGCTCCAGGAAGGCGCCGGAATACACCATCACGCTGACGAGAAACCGCGCTTGCCGGTCGGTCAACCCGAACGCCGCGACGGCCTGGACACGGTCCGCGGTCGCTGGTCATGGCCAGTCCTCCCAGTCATCGGGACTGAATGGCGCTCTGCTCCGACCGCCACTGCCGCGAAAACACGTGAAGCCGGCTCGTGCGCGTGACGCGGCATGCGCCCCGCGGTAGTGACCGGTCAGGACCTCGACATCCTCCTGACGGTCACGGCCATCGAGCTCGTATTCGATGCGGAAGTCCGGGAAATGGACGCGGTCGTTGAAGTACGGCAGCTCGTGTTCGCGCGCCCATTTCGCAATCTCACGTGGGTCACCACTTATCTGCCAATCATTTACAGCACTTTCGCCGACCGCAATTTCCCGCGCAGGTTGCGCGGGGGTTGCGGATGGTTGCGCCTCATCCAGCCGATCGACCCCGCGCCTACCGTTCTGCCGCGGGGAAAACGATCGTGGATGGAAGGCCACCTTCGAAGGGAATTACAAAAGCCATAAGCGAACTTCCACGTCAGGTCGCACAGGTGCGCCCTCGGCTGACAAGTATGCGCACGTTAGAGACGGCCGACCAGCTGCAAAGATAGTCCTGACAGTCCCATGTACCCCGAATGCGTCACTGCGCCGAAAAAGCTATCGAGCGTCTCGCCATTTTGGTCCAATAAATCGCGCAAATCATGGGAAAGGACGGCGTTCCGTAATCAGGTGACTGTGGAACACCTTGGCATCGGGTTTTTGATTAGACTTCTTTTCACGTGCGGATTGGTGTCCCGGTGGTCGAGCCGCAAGCGAATATGCACCGTGCTTCCATAATGGCCCGCCCGCGGCTATTGTATGGCTGGAGGTGAAGATGGAAGAAGATCGCCCGCGTCAGACACAGGTGCAGGTCGTCTGCGACGGCGAACCGTCGGGTGATGAAGTCGCTCAATTGGTTCGAGACGTGCTCGCCATCGCAAGGGGAGAGGCAACGGACGCGCTGAGTAAGGCCGCAGGCAACGAGCCTGAGTGGAGGAAGGCTTTTTCAAGTCCCCTCGCGTACTTGGAATCCCTCGGGATCGCGCTTCAGGACGGTGTGCAGTTATCTTTAATCGAGCGGCCCACCAAAACCCCGAGAATGCCTGCGCCCCTTGAGCATCGGGACGCTCACAGCAGAGGTGACTCTCCATCAGAAATTGGGACGGCGGACTTTCCAATGCTGAGAGCCATGTGTGACCGCTGGGGCGGGCAGCTCATATTCAAGACGAGCTGTAAGAAAGTGGAGAAAAAAGGGATGGATTACTGGAAGTGTTTTCGCGATCCTAGTACGGGAGCTTTCACGTGCGTTTTGACTCACATCACCCTAGAGTGGACCCTGGAATGCGGTGGAGAATGGGTGTGCGTATCGCCCTAGATGTTTAGTCCTAAGGTGTGGTGGTGGCACGATGGACGCCACCGCCAAGGAGACGCTATGGGACAAGTACTTCACGGGAGCGCCACGACCACTCACGCCGTCCGAGCGGCAACACAGCGATCGAAGGCTTCGATCCAGGCGCTGATCGACCACTACGGGATCAATCCGAAGACGGTGGCCAAGTGGCGGAGGCGCACCAGCCTTGAGGCCTCGGTGGACACCTGAAAAGCGGCCATCGATCGACACTTCAAAACCGGCCATCACGCGCGTAGCGACCGAGACGGAATCCAGTTGATCGACCGTCAGCTCGCGAGGGGACGCCTCCGTAATCCATAGCGAAGCGTGTTTATTTGGGCATCCGCCTTCAGCCTCGCTACGTTCCGCCGAGCAACAGGCGCGAGCGCCGGCGTGGAAGCGCCGGCGTGCCGGCCTCGACCGTCGTCGGGGCTGGCTTGGGTGCCGCGACCGTCGGCGTCGGCTCTCGAAAGAGCGGCATCTGGAACGCTGACGGTCCGGGCGCCGGGATCAGCGCGCGGCGCGGTGCGAACGGGATCCCCGGGCGTGCCGGCCCGTGGCCGAGCGGCGACCGCACGCCGGCACTCGGCGGCTTCGCGATGGCCGCGATCGGACGGCGCTTCGGCGGAATCATGCGCGCATTGAGCAGGCGCCGCACCGGATCGGCGGGGCGGCTCGACGCGGGCGACGTGTTTGGGACGGTCGGCATAATGTGCAGTTCCTGCAGAACCGAGTGATGGCGCGCAACTCACCGCCGCACCAGGGCGGTAATCGTCGTCGTGAACTCCATTCGTTCGTGACACGGCTCGCGGTGCTGGCCTGTGCGAGCACCGGCCCGAGGCCCACCGCACGAAGACGCTGCACCAGCAGCACGTGCAGACGCAGCAGGCCCACCGTCGTCTCCAATTGGCGGCCCTGGTCGGGGTAGGCAATGTGGACCTGTGAGCCATCTTCGGCTGACGCGCGCCGGTTGTGGACCCAGGCCGCCGTCTTGGCGAGCGCGCTCGCCGCCGTCCGCGATCCCACCGGGAAATAATGGCGGACGCCGAGCATTAGAATGCCGACGAAGTATTCCATCGTCGGTGTCGGTGTGGGTGTTGGCTGCGTGGCTGCGTGCATCGGGCCCTCGTCGCGATGTCCCTCGAAGATAAGCAGTTACCGCCAGCTCGCGAGGGACGAGCGTTCGCCCGACAGTAGCTAGTTGTCAGGCTAGGCGGTGGGGTCATTCTACGTCGCGTTCGCCCGATGCGCGTCGATGTGCGCTGATCCTGCGTGACGGTTTGGCCACCTTCTAGCCTTACAATCGCGCCATGCCAGAGACACCGCAGACCTCCCGCGCATGGTCGCGGATTCACAAGAACGGAATGATCGCGTCGGTGTCAGAGTTTCCAGGCGGTGAGAACCGGTATTCAGCTGGAGCGGGAATGTCAGGAGCCGCCTACTGGCTAGGCGATGTTCACGGTTCGCTGAAACAGGCTCAGGCCTACGCCGATGCTGAGGCGAACTGCCAGAACTGCGACTGCGCCCCTTGGCAGGACTGAGCGGCATGCGTGTCCGCCAGTCGCACCCTGCGCGATGATGAAATCCATTCTCTCGCTGCTGCTGCTGCTGACCGCCGC
>JANNJO010000393.1:0-2354 GCA_031395755.1 Acidobacteriota bacterium | reverse complement strand
GTCGGTGCCACCGGTCAACTCCAGGCCGCGACCACCGCCAGGATGAGGGCGATGATGACTGTTCTACGCATTAATGCGCCGCCTGCTCCTGATGCGGTCGCTTCTTCCAGAGTCCCGACCAGCCCTCCTCGAACAGCGGGTAGACCGTCGGCACGAATACGAGCGTGATGAACGTGGAGGTCAGAAGGCCGCCAATGACCACGCGCGCCAGCGGAACCTGGAGTTCGCTGCCCTCGCCGATGCCCAACGCCATTGGCACGAGGCCGAGCATGGTAGCTAACGAAGTCATCAGAATCGGCCGCAGCCTCGTGCGTCCGGCGACTTCGACGGCCTCGCGCAGTTCCATGCCGTCGCGCCGCCGGAGGATGTTGGTGTAGTCCACCAGCAGGATCGCGTTGCTCACGACAATTCCGCCCAGCATGATGACGCCCAGATAGGCCTGAAGGTTGAACGACGTGTTGGTCAGGTACAGGGCCAGCACGACGCCGATGGCTGCCGTCGGCACGGAGAACATGATGACGAACGGATCACGCAGCGACTCGTACTGCGACGCCATGACGGCGTAGACCAGGATGAGCGCCAGGATCAGGACGAGCCGAAGCTCGTTGAACGTCTTGGCCTGCTGCTCCACTTCGGCGCCGAATCCGATCGCGAATCCCTGCGGGCGGTTGATTTCCGGCAGGCGGGCGGTGACCGCGGCCACGGCCTCGCTGAGCGGAATCTCAGGCTCGGCGCTGACCAGGATCATGCGTTCCTGGTTCTTGCGATCGATCTGGCTCGGTCCCAGCTGCGACTGGATCACCATGACGTTCTTGACCGGCAGCGAGACGCCGCTGGCGGTGTTGACCATCACGTCGTTCACGTCGGACACCTGCTCGCGATCTTCCTGCCTCAGGCGAACGATGATCGGATATTCGTAGCCACCCTGACGGAACTGCGCGGCGACAGTGCCTGCCACGTTGGTCCGGATCGTGTTGGCGACCTGCGTGGTGTTCAGGCCAAACAGTGCTGCCTTGGGCCGGTCGATCTGTACCGCCATTTCGGGACGCGCTTCGTCGCGTGCCAGACGTGGATCGGCAATGCCCGGCGTGGTCTGCAGGAGGTCCTGGACATCCTGTGCCAGGCGGCGCCCCTCCGCGATATCTTCGCCGCGGATTTCGACCGCCATGCGGCTGTCGTTGCCCTGGCCGCCGGACATCAGGCGGTTGATCTGGTTGTTCCCGCCGCTCGCATTCGCGCGGACAATGACCCCGGGGATACCGGCGAGCTGACGCCGCAGGTCGAATGCAATCTGGTCGCTCGACCGCGTCCGCTCGTCCTTGGGCACGAGGAACAGTTGAATGTAGCCGCGGCTTGTACCCCCGCCCCCGCCGAAGCCGAAGCCGCCAGAACCAGCGCTCGCGATGAGGGTTATCGCTTCGGGTACCAGTTGCTGGGTCATCTGCTCGAGGCGCCCCATAATCGCGTCGGTGCGCTCGATACGCGTTCCCGCGGCAAGTTCTGCAGACACCATGACAACGCCTTCGTCGGTCTGCGGTGCGAGCTCGGTGTTCAGCAGCGGGAACATGAGGACAGCCGCGACCACCGACAGCGCTCCAGCGGCAATGACGATCGGACGATGCGCGAGGGCCTTGTGCAGAAAACGCCGATAGGCGTCATCCATGCCTTCGAGGAAATTCTCCCCCGCCGTGAACAGACGTCCCCCGATGCCGGTGCGTTGGTCGACCGGCGGCGGCAGCTTGAGCAGGTTCGCGCAGAGCACCGGCACCAGTGTGACGGCGACGAGGAGCGACATGAGCAACGAGAAGATGACCACGACCGACAACTGCTTGAACAGAATGCTCGAGATACCGGTCAGGAAGAGCAGGGGCACGAACACGGCGATATGGGTGAGGATCGACGCCACGATGGCGCCCCAGACTTCCTCGCTGCCTTCGATCGCCGCAGTGACGCGATCCTTGCCGTGCTCCATATGGCGGTACGCGTTCTCGAGCACGACGATGGCCGCGTCGACGACCATGCCGATGCCCAGCGCGAGGCCGCCGAACGTCATGATGTTCAGTGTGTAGCCGGCAAAATAGAGCAGCGCGAAGGTGCCGATAACCGAAATCGGGATGGACGTGCAGACGATGAGCGTCGAGCGGAAGCTGCGCAGGAACAGGAAGATGATGAGCGTCACCAGGCCGGCGCCGATCAGCGCGTGCTCCTGCACTGAGTTGATCGAGCGGCTGATATACACCGAGCTGTCGTCGAGCACGTTCAGCTTGATGTTCGGCATCTCGAGGTTGATGCGTTCGATCTCCGCCCTGATGCCATCGGCGACCTGGACGGTGTTGGTGCCCGACTGTTTCTGC
>JANNJO010000306.1:0-8332 GCA_031395755.1 Acidobacteriota bacterium | reverse complement strand
CTTGGATCCCGCCTCGAGGCCGAAGTTGAAGGGCCTGCCGAAGTTCAGCACCTCTTCCACGACCTGGCGCTGCTGATTCACCTTGATGGGGTAGACGCAGATGTATTTGCCGCTGTATTCGTGCTGGGTAATAGCCGACTGAAACGCGTCATGAATATCCTTCAGACGGTGCCGGAGGATGTCGCTGAAGCGAATCAGCGTCGGAAGGCTGATGCCGCGAAGCTGCAGATGATCGATCAGCTGTTTGAGATCGATCGATCGCTCCGGCTCCTTCGTGGGGTGAATGTTGACGTTCCCGTTCTCGCCGATCGAGAAGTAGCCTTGCCCCCAGCGCGAAATTTCGTACATCTCGGCTGCGTCAACGGTGGTCCAGTTTTCCCCGACGTCGTGAGCGGCGCGCCGGGCGATCGGTTGATTCATGCGGCTCACATAATACGCGACCGATTGGTTCAGTTGTAAGATTTCGTCGCTGATGGAGCCTGAGGCCTGATATGCGCGTCGCGATCGCCGGCGGCCCGGGCATCGGCAAGAGCACCCTTCTCCGGCAGCTCGGCGACCTCTACCACAACGGCACCTACGGCGAAGGCGAGGAGGGCGTGTGGGACCCCCGCATGCTCGAGGACATCGCCGCAGGCCGCAATGCCGTCGGCGTCACCGAGTACTTCGCACGCATCTACGACGCGAACTACCGCGATGCGGAAGACCACGACCGCCCCGGTCGGGTGCTGTTCTTCGAAGGCGCAGCCATCACGCTCGAAGCGCACATGGCCGAGTATCCACAGGAAGACCACGCGGAGCTTCGGAAGGTGCTGGCGATCGGAGCCCGCTGGAATCCCGACAAGGTCATCGTGCTCACGTCGAGCATCGATACCGTCGAGAAGCACATCAGGCTGCGCAACCGGTCCCACGAGGATGCCGAGAACATGGTGCGCCGCTTCCGCCTGATCGACGGCGAGTTCAGGCGCCTGGCGGCCAGCTATCCCAACACGGTCGTGATCAACCGCGACGGCATGGAGTTCCACGCGCGCCGAGGCCTGATCGACATCATCACGCTCGCCGGGCTCCCGATGTTTCGCGAGATCGGGTACAGATCCTTGTAACTGGTGAGCGGGTGACCCGAGGATCTTTTGATCTGAAAAACGTGAACAGGAGAACACGAGACGAGATCACCGGTTCTTAGTTCAGCAGTTCAAGCATTGCACTCGCGAAATCCCGTAATCGGCGGTTCAGTAGCCGATCTGCAGCATGCCAGCCTTCGACCCATTGACAGTGCCCTGCGCCAGCCATTCGCTCGACGCTTGGAACAGCATCAGATGATTCTTCTCCCACATCGCGTTGTGGGAGGAACACGCCAGGTCGACGAAGACCTTCTGTGCCGCGCCGAGGTCGGTGTACAACTCCCGGACGCGATCGGGGCTCACTTGCTTGTCGTGCGGTCCGGCAACCATCAGCGTGGGCGTCTGCGTCTTCGCGACCGCCGCCAGGTTCCAGCCCCACGTGGCGGTCTGAGGCGCGCGTCGCACGCCAGGCCCCCACGTGGCTCCGACGGGATCCGACGCGAGCATCTCCGACCATACGGCATCTCTCGTCGCCGGATCGTACTGACCGTCGCACCCCACTTGACGAGCCCAGTTCGCCACGAATTGCTCGCGCGACTGGGTATTCATGGCTGCGCCTTCGGGAAACGGTGAGGGCGGGAGCGAGGCAGCGGAACGGTTATATGCGGGTGCCAGGAGCACGAGCTTCTGCACTTTCTCAGGATGCTGAGAGGCATACCCGGCGGCTCTGGGACCACCCAGCGACCAAGCCACCAGACTGACCCGATCCACCCGCCGGAGGGCTCGCACATAGTCGATCGCTGCGCCCACGTCGTTCCAGTCCGACGCGATGGTCGTGGCGCCGCGGGGGTAGCTGGGCTCACACGGAGCCGCCAAAAGCGATGGGATGAAAGCCGCCTGGGCGCCGCGCGCGAGATTGCAGGGGTCATTCATCGCTGGCGGTCGCGTCGAACGGCCGTACCCGGTGGTATCCATCGCGAACGTATCGAAACCCGCGCCTGCCAGATAGCCCATCCAGCTGTAGTCCTGATGCGGGACGTCGAATGCGACCTCCGCGGGCGTGCCCGCGCCATGAACGAACAGGACTACTCGATCGGTGAACGATGAGCCTCGCAGGGCCGTGCCAGCTCGAACACGCTCACGCACGTAGATCTGCGCTAGCTGGCCCGTCATGGATGGAGCGGTGGACTTGACCCCGACAAAGTGATCGATGGTGAGGATGTTGTTGCTGTCGTCGCCAAACGTCGGCCGGGCCACCGAAAGCGCAAGAACGAGCGAGGCGATCCCCACACTGCCTGTCGCGAGATAGCGCATAAGTTCTCCTGGAGAGCGTGGGTGACCGTTCTAGATCACCAGTTCTTCGTTCGGTAGCTCAATAGTTACACTCGAGATCCCACGCGCGCCCCGATAAAGCCGTTCCAGGGCGGAATCACGATCGACACGTTGCCCGCTGCCAGCGCCGAGCACGCGAGCCTGATGAGCGGCTTCGGCTCGGTCGTGTTGATATAGCCGAACTCTTTCATCCGCTTCGACTCGAGCGTCTCGACGTCGGACAGACGGTCGCCGCCGCCAAGGATGCCGACCCAGCACGTCCCGCATGACGCGGTGCGGCATTCGACGGGAATCGGTCCTTCGATACACGTGCGCGGTCCGGGCTCACGCTCGCGCGTATCGTTCGCCGAGGCGGTGGTCAGGTGCTGCTGATTGATGACGGTGAAGCGGAAGTCATCGCGCCGTTCGTCAAAGGTGACGGTGTACTGCGCCCTGATCCCGCGCCATAGTCCCGCGATGCCCTGACCGTCGTTCTTGCTGCGCCCGGCGAGGACCTGCGCCGGCGTCTTGTGCCGGAACCGCGGCGGAATTTCGGTGGTGCCCGTGGACGCGCGGAAGGCGGGCAGCCCGATCTGCTGCAGCGTCATCAATCCCACTGACGTGATGCCGAGAATCAGAGGAATATCTCCTCCGGCGTCCTTCGCAATCTCCCGGATGACGGCAGGAAGATCGAGGCTGGAGGGCGCGACGTCAGACTCGGCGCGCGTGATGATTGCGGCTTTCACCTGCGGCCAGTAGCGATGGCCGTAGAGGAACCAGTGGCTCGTGTCGCTTTGCTCGGCCAGGCGGTAGTTGCCATCGAGGCGAAGCGTGCGCTCGAGCTCGGCGCGGTCCGGGATCTCAGCGATCGCCTCCGCCAGCGCGAGCGGAAAGAAGTGAAGCCAAATCCGCGTGGCGTGACGATCGACTTCGTGGATGTCGGGCAGCAGCGCGTCGACCGCGCGTCCCCACGCGGCCTGATCGTGCTGCTTGAGAAATGACTCGAACATCGGGGAATGATACTGCAGCGGTTCAGATTCCCCACACTGGTCTGATTCCTGCAAGGCGATCCGTGTGCTGACGCGCGTACTTTCGACCTCTCAGGATGCCCTGCTTCGCGAAGAACGTAGTCTTCTGATGCGGTTGCGCTCGGCGCTGGCGCGCATAGACGCGGGTGCCGACCAGCAGCAGGCCCTCGACCAGTCCATCGCCCAGCTCGACGAGCTCTTCCTGCTCGTCGTCGTGGGGGAGTTCAACGCCGGCAAGAGCGCGTTTATCAACGCGCTGATTGGGCAGGCGCTGATGAAAGAGGGCGTCACTCCGACGACGGCCGTGATTACCGTGCTTGAGTACGGCGATACGCCCGAACAGACCGTGCGTCAGGCCAACCTGCTCGTCGTCAAGGCCCCGGTGGAGCTCCTTCGCGAAATCCGCATCGTCGACACGCCCGGCACCAACGCCATCATCCGCGAGCACGAGGCGATGACGGCGGAGTTCATCCCCCGCTCCGATCTGGTGTTCTTCGTGACGTCGGCCGACCGGCCGTTCACCGAAACCGAGCGCGGCTTCATGGAGCAGATCCGCGGCTGGGGCAAGAAGATCGTGATCGTGGTCAACAAGAGCGACATTCTGGAAGGCCCGGCGCAGGTTGCCGAAATCCGATCCTTTGTGGCCGAGAACGCGAAGTCGCTGCTCGGCTTCCAGCCGGAAATCTTCTTCGTCAGCGCGAAACTCGCGCTCCGCGCCAAACGCGGGGAGCCCTCGGTGTGGGCCGCGAGCGGGTTCGAGGCGCTGGAACAGTACGTGGCGACCACGCTGAACACGTCGGGCCGGGCCCAGTTGAAGCTGCTCAATCCGCTCGGCGTGGCCGTCGCGGTCGCGGAGCGGCAGCTCACGTCGGTTCGCGACCGCCGCTCGCTTCTCAAGGACGACTTCTCGACGCTCGAGCAGGTCGAAGGGCAGCTCGAGCTGTATCGGCGCGACATGGAGCGCGATTTCGAGTTGCGGATGGCCGATGTCGAGAACGTGCTGCTCGAGATGGAGCGCCGCGGGCATCAGTTCTTCGACGATACGATGCGCATCGGGCGCGTGATGGACCTGCTCAATAGGAGCCGCGTGCAGGAAGCCTTCGAGCGTCAGGTCGTGGCTGATGCGCCGCAGCAGATCGAGCGGAAAGTGAGCGAGTTGATCGATTGGATCATCGACTCGGACGTGCGTCACTGGCAGGGCGTCACCGCCCACCTCGCGAAGCGGCGGCAGCAGTACGCCGGGCAGATGATCGAGAACCCCGACACCGAGCGTTTTCACTTCGACCGCCGCCGCATGATCGACTCGGTCGGCCGCGAGGCCCAGCAGGTGGTCGACGGCTACGATCGCCAGAAAGAGGCGAGCGAGCTGGCCGACGGCGCGCGCAACGCGGTGGCGACCGCGGCGGCAGTCGGCGCCGGCGCGGTGGGCCTGGGCGCGATCGTAACGATAGCCGCCTCGACTGCCGCGGCCGACGTGACCGGGCTCGTCATGGCATCGGTCCTCGCCGCCGTCGGCTTCTTCGTGATTCCTGCGAAGCGGAAAAAAGGGAAGGATGAGATGCGGCAGAAGATCGCCGAAGTGCGGCAGCGGCTGGGCGAGTCGCTGCGCGCGCAGTTCAAGAAGGAAATCGCCCGGAGCGGCGAGCGCATACGCGGCAGCATCGCACCCTACAGCCGCTTCGTGCGCGCGGAAGGCGAAAAGCTGGAAGGGACCGAGAACGAGCTCGCCAGCGTCGCGTCGGAACTGGCCTCACTGCGCGGGCGAATCGAACGTTCGTAGTATCCGCCTCTATCTTCCAGGCTTCTTGAGACCGGCCAGAAACTCTGCCGGCGTTTCGACGCGCATGCCGTAACGCAGCGCGGTCAGAAAATGGCGGCGATTGTCGGTCACCACCACCGCGGCTCCCGCCGCGCGGGCGACCTCAGCGATGTGCGCGTCGTAGATGCGGCCACCGGCGACCGCGTCGCGGCCCACGGAGTGCAGCATCGGCAGCCGGTCCGATTCGGGCAGACCTTTCACCAGGAGTCTCGAGAAAATCTCCTCCTCGAGCAGCGAGACGGCATCGGCCGGTGCGATTCTGAATTCAGCGGGCAGCCGAGTGGACACCGAGAAGAACTCAAGGCAGCAGTGCCACGCAGTGGCGACGGCGGTGAGGCGCTTCTCGGCGACCGCGTGCATGAGCGACTGCGCGGGAGCGCTCTGCGGGCCGAAATCAATAAGGCCGGCGAGCAGCACGCTGGTGTCAAGAAACACGGTCACGGCCACCGGTTCCGTTCTTCCTCAATGAGCGCGGCGATGTCGATGGACGGGCGTTCGGCGGCTGCGGCGGTCGGTCGGGCGACCAGTCGCCGGCCGACTTTGACCAAGCGTGGTCCGGTCGCGATCCGCTCGATCCGGATGCCGCGCTCGTCTTCGCTCACCTCGAGCTCGGCCCCAGGCGTCATTCCCGCGCGGTCGCGGATAGCGGCTGGGATCACCACGCGGCCTGCCTTATCAATGGTCGTTCGCATGGTATCACTATACCATCCGGCGATCGGCCGGAGCGGCGGTGCTTCAGACGCGCGGCATTTCCGGCCGGGGTCTATCGCGAATGAAGTCTCGGCCGCGGCCCACCTCCGCCAGGTTTTTGAGCGAGCCGACGACCGGCGTAAAGTCGAGCGCCACGTCGAGCGTGCCCCCAAACAGACCCTTGCGGCGGATGGCGCCGCCGAGCGTCGCCAGCGCGATGACCGCGCCGAGCCAGGGAATCGCCCGTGTCAGCTTGCGAGTGGCCCTACGGGTTGCGAACTCACGGAACTGTTTGCTCATGCCCATGCGGGGATACCAGCAAGAGGCGTTCCTCTCATCGAATTGTCTGGATACTTGCCGGAATCACCACAGCCTGCGGGCCTTTTCGCTCGATCCGGTAGCGAACGCTGACCCGGCCCGAGGGGCAGCACAGCGCGTCCCTGTCCAGGTAGCGTGCAAACTCGGCCGAAATCGTCTCATCGGGCGCGAGGCGCACGGCACCGATTGAGCCGTCGGTACGCGACGACATCAGCAGCGGCGACAACGTACCGGCCAGCCGTCCGGCGACGAACACGAACACGTTGAACTCAATGGGGCGGCACATTCCGTCGGCTTCCGCCATGCCCGCGACGATCTCGACATCGCCTAGAACGATCTGCCGATCGACGTGCAGATAGGGAAACCAGCCCGCGTCGGCGAGCGCGCGCTCCGCCAACGTGCCGCGCCGGACCCGCAGATCGCAGCGGATGGCCATCTCCGCGACCGATTCCCCCGTGGGCATGCCGCGTGGCAAAGGCCTGGCCGGATCGTTCCAGTTCGTGAGCGGGCGATCGAGCCAGCCTTCGGCCGACTGCGCGACAAGTTCTGCGCCGAAGCAGAACGCGCACGCGAGCGCGAGTGTCACCTTGATCATTGAGGGCTTGCGACGAACACCATGAGCACCGCATGTTTCATCATCATCGCGGCACCGGAACTCAGTATACGCCTGCTGGTAGCCGGTAGCTGAAACCCTTCGTGGTTACGCTCTTCGCGGTTCGATTCTCGGCAGCCAGAATCCCAGCACGCCGATCGCCGGAAGGAACGAGCAAACCTGGAAGACAAGTGCGATGCTCGTGCGGTCGGCGAGCTCACCGAGCACGGCCGCGCCGATGCCGGCGATGCCGAACGCGAAGCCGAAGAACAGCCCCGAGATCGTGCCGACCCGTCCCGGCACGAGCTCCTGGGCGTAGACGATGATCGCGGAGAAAGCGGAGGCGAGGATGATGCCGATGATGATCGAGAGCATGCGCGTCCAGAACAGATCGACGTAGGGAAGGGCGAGCGAGAACGGCAGCACGCCGAGAATCGACCACAAAATCACGCGCCGCCTTCCCATCCGATCCCCAATCGGTCCGCCGATCATCGTCCCTGCCGCAACCGCACCAAGAAACAGAAACAGGTGAAGCTGCGCGCTCTGCACCGAGAGCTGGAAGCGGTCGATCAGGTAGAAGGTGTAGTAGCTGCCGAAGCTCGCGAGATATACGTACTTCGAGAACAACAGTCCGAGCAGCAGCGCGAGGGCAAATCCCGTTCGACGGGTCGATCGTGGGCTGGCCGTCGCGGGCGCGACATGCCGACGCGTCATCGCGGCTCCGTAGTGCTTGTACCAGTTGCCGACGCTCAGCAGAAGCAGGATGCCCAGCAAGGCTGTCAGCGAAAACCAGACGAGGCTGCGCTGGCCGTAGGGCAGCACGAAAAACGCCGCGAGCAGCGGTCCGAACGCCGAGCCGGCGTTGCCCCCGACCTGGAAGAACGCCTGCGCGAAGCCATGGCGGCCGCCCGATGCGAGCCGCGCGATTCGGGATGATTCCGGATGAAAGACGGCGGATCCGAGGCCAATGAGCGCCGACGCCAGCAGGATCAACCTGAAGGTCACGCCGAAGGCGAGCAGCACCATCCCCCCCAGCGTGAACGCCATCCCGATCGCCAGGGAGTAGGGCTGCGGCCGCCCAAGCGACGCTGGGCGGCATGGCGGGCAACAACTCCTGCGGTTCGCGCTCCATCGCCTACGGCAACATGGTGCACAACGTGCTCGCCATCGATGCCGTGACGGTGGAAGGAAAGCGCTGGCGCTTCGGCCCGATGGGGAGCCCGTCCGGTACTGCGGAATACCTCGATTTCGTTTCCCGCCTGCAGGGCATTTACGCAAGAGAGCGGGACGAGATCGAAAGCCGCTTTCCGAAGGTTCTGCGGAAAGTCGCCGGCTACAACCTCGACCATCTCGGGCCCCCGCACGCCAATGCCGCGCACCTGCTGGTCGGCTCCGAAGGCACGCTCGCCTGGTCCGAGCAGTTGCTGCTGAAACTCTCGCCGCTGCCCTCCGCGAGGGCGCTCGGCGTGGTGCACTTCCCAAAGTTTTACACCGCGATGGACCTGACCCGGCACAT
>JANNJO010000218.1:0-4230 GCA_031395755.1 Acidobacteriota bacterium | reverse complement strand
CTGTGCGGCGGCATCGGCTCGGTCGGCCTCGCCGGTCTCCTTGGTGACTTCGCCATTGAAGGCGTCAGCGCACAAGGCATCGGCCGCTACACCGGCCCCGCGCTGCCTCAAAAGGCGAAGCACGTCATCTGTCTCTTCATGGCGGGCGGGCCGTCACAGCTCGACATGTTCGATCACAAGCCGGATCTCGTGAAGTGGGCAGGACAGCGTCCGGGCGCCGTCGACCTGCGCACCGAGCGGTCGACCGGCGGCCTGCTGCCATCGCCCTTCAAGTTCTCGAAGCACGGCAAGAGCGGCATCGAAGTGAGCGAGCTCGTCCCGCAGCTCGGCTCGGTCATCGACGACGTGTGCGTGATCAAGTCGATGTACACCTTCAACCCCACGCATCTTCCCGGGCGGAATCTCTTCCACAGCGGCAGCGTGCTGTCGACGCGGCCATCGGTCGGGTCCTGGATCTCCTACGGCCTCGGGACCGAAAACGCCAACCTCCCCTCGTTCATCGTCCTCACGCCGCAGGGCAATGCCGAGCGCACCGCGACGCGGTCGGGATTCCTGCCGCCGGAGCATCAGGGCATCAGTTTCAACAACGGCTCGGTCGAGCCGGAGAAGATGATTCCGGATCTCCGCAATCAGTACATGGATGAGAAAAAGCAGCGCGCCGATCTCGACCTGCTACAGCGCATGAACCAGCGCTTCGGGACGTCGTTCGGGGAGGACACGTTTCTCGAGGGGCGCATCAAGTCGATGGAGACCGCGTTCCGCATGCAGTCAGAGGCGATGGATCTCTTCGATGTGCGGAAGGAGTCTGCGACGACCCGCGAGGAGTACGGAGATACGCCGTTCGGCAACGGTTGTCTGCTGGCGCGGCGGCTCGTCGAGAGCGGCGTGCGCTACGTGCACGTCAACTACGGCGCAGGTCAGCCGTGGGACGACCATGCCGACGTGGAAGGGAAGCTGCGATCGCGCGTCCCCGACATGGATCGCGCGTCGGCCGCGCTGATCCGGGACCTGAAGCGGCGCGGATTGCTGGACGAAACGCTCGTCGTGTGGGGCGGGGAGTTCGGCCGCACGCCTGTTTCGGAGAGCGGCACGGGCCGCGATCACAATCCGTACGGCTATACGATGTTCGTCGCCGGTGGCGGATTCAAAGGCGGGCTCGCGTACGGCGCCACCGACGAGTTTGGATTCAAGGCGGTGGAGAACCGCGTCTCCATCCACGACCTTCACGCGACGCTCCTGAATCAGCTGGGCATGGACCACACCAGGCTGACCTATCGCTACGCAGGCCGCGACTTCAGGCTGACGGACGTTTACGGCGAAGTGGTGAAGGACGTGCTGGTGTAGTCCCGTTACTGGACGAGCGTCACCAGCTCAAGCTCGAACACGATAGAGGCGTTAGGTGGAATCGGACCGCTTCCCGTGCTTCCGTAAGCGAGGCTGGGCGGAATATACACGCGACGCCTCCCGCCAACTCTCATGCCGACGACGCCCTGCTGAAACCCCGGGATGACCCCTCCAGCGCCGATCGTCAGCGCGAACGGCGTACCGCCCGGATCCAGCGAACTCTCGACTCGCGTCCCCTTGCTGTCCGTTCCGGCAGCGTTGTAAAGCCACAGCGTGTAATTGACCGTCGCGCGATTCCCTGGGGCCGCTTGAGCGCCGGTGCCGACGACGATGTCGCTCGTGGTGAACTCGATGGTGACCTGTGATGGATCCGTCGGGGTTCCGCCGCTGCCTCTGTTGCAACCGATGGTGAGAAGAGCCAACGCCACACATGTGAAAACGTTTTTCACGAGCCGCCTCCAGAGTTCTGTGCCTTCTGCACCATCGCTCGAATTCTCGTGATGTTGTCTGTCCGAATCGGACAGGTCATGTCGGTGGCCACGCACTGAGCCAGCGCCATGCCGCACCCGCATCCGCATCTTCCCGCGTTCGCTTCGACCAGCGCGGAGTGCTTCTGCGCTTCATTCAAGGACGTAAAGTCGATGACCGGAAGCTGGCGCTCGCCGTAGGCGATGCCCGAGGTGTTGGAGAGCCCGTAGATAAGGCCCCCGATCGCCGCAAGCACGACGATCCACATCGCCGCGCTCTTGAGCCGGCGCGACGCCCGGCTCCGGGGAACGTATTTCGGCCTGGACTTCGCCTTGACCACCTCTGGTCATTCTAGTCCATGGTCAATGGTCCATTGGACTCTTCGCTATACTCAACCTCATGCGGAAAAAACTGGCGTATGTCGCGCTGGGGCTTGTGCTGATCGCGGCGGGATTGTTTGCGTCGGGCTACCGCCTGGCGCTCGATGGAAGCGGCAAGGTTCCGCGCTTTCTGACGAAGACGGATGACACTGCGCTCGAAGCCGATCGGGCGCGCCAGCACCAAGCCGCCCCGATTGCGACCCCGGCGGTTGAGGCGGTGCCGGCTGAGGTGCCGACGCAACGCGAGCCGCAGGCCGCCGGTGGAAGCAGCGCGGCAGCAAGCGCCCAAGCGGTCGATACCGCTCCGGCTCCGGCAGCGCAGAGCGCTGGGCCGGGCGCGGCCTGGACCGACTTCCGCGGCCCGAACCGCGACGGACGCTACACGGCGGCCGCAATCCGAACAAGTTGGCCGCGCGAAGGGCTGCCGCAGCTGTGGAAGCAGCCGGTCGGCGGCGGCTATGCATCCTTCGTCGTCGCAGATGGCCGGGCCTTCACCATTGAGCAGCGGCGCGATCGCGAGGTGGTCGCCGCCTACGACGTGCAGAGGGGAACCGAGCTGTGGACCAATGGGTGGACAACGAGTTTCCAGGAAGGAATGGGCGGCGATGGCCCGCGCGCGACACCGACCTATCACGACGGCCGAATCTATGCGCTGGGCGCCGAAGGGGAGTTGCGCGTGCTCGACGCCGCGAAAGGCGCGCTCGTGTGGCGGCGCAACATCCTCACGGAAAACGGCGCCCACAACTTGAGCTGGGGGATGTCGGCCTCGCCCCTCATCGTCGATGACAAAGTCATTGTGCTGCCTGGAGGAACGCGCGGCAGCTCCATCGTGGCCTACAACAGAGGCACCGGCGACGTCGTGTGGAAGTCCCTTGACGATGAGCAGGGGTACACGTCACCGATGCTCGTCACGATCGGCGGCGTGCGACAGATCCTGATCGTGTCTGCGACTCGTGCGATGGGCGTGACCGTCAGTGAAGGACGGCTGCTGTGGGAGTACCCGTGGACCACGTTCAACGGCATCAACGTGTCGCAGCCGATCGTCTTCACGCACAACGGCAATGATCGCATCTTTCTTTCGGCGAGCTACGGCACCGGCGCAGCCGTGTTCGAAGTGGCGCGCAGCGGAGATCGGTTCCAGACGAAAAAGATCTGGGAAAACCAGCGGATGAAGAACAAGTTTTCCAGCTCGGTGCTGCACGATGGATTCATCTACGGCCTGGACGAATCGATTCTCGCCTGTCTCGACGCACACACAGGCGAGCAGAAGTGGAAGGGCGGCCGCTACGGGTACGGTCAAATCCTGCTGGCCGGGAACCATGTGATTGTTCTCACAGAAGACGGGGAAGTCGTGCTCGTGAAAGCGACTCCAGACCGCCACGAGGAAGTCGGCAGGTTTGAAGCACTCCGAGGTAAGACGTGGAATCACCCCGTTGTCACGGGCGGGAGGCTCCTTGTGCGGAATATTCAGGAAATGGCCGCGTTCGACATCAAATAAGGCCCAAGGCCACCGACTACTTCGGCGAAGCCACGAATTTATAGCCGACACCGCGCACGGTCAGCAGGTGGCGCGGCCGAGCCGGTACCTTCTCGATGTGTTTTCGCAGGCGCGCCATGAAGTGATCGATGGCGCGCGTGTCGGTGTCTTCCCGCAGGTTCCACACATCTTCGAGCATATTTTTCCGTGACACCGCTTTGCCTTCGTGCTGCACGAGATAGCGCAGTAAGTTGGCCTCCATCAGAGTCAGAGGGAATGTCTTTCCGCGCACTTGTAATTCCTGCGCGTCGAAATCCACCGTCTTATCGGAGAAACTGAACACGTCTGGCGCCGCCATGGCCGACGCGGCGCTGGCTTCCCGGGCGGCGGCGTGCCATGCATGCCGGCGGAGCAGCGCGTTGATGCGCGCAAGCAGGATCGACAGCTCGAACGGCTTCGGCAGATAGTCGTCCGCGCCCGCCTCGAACCCCCGGAGCACGTCTTCGGCACGGCCGCGCGCGGTCAGCATGAGAATCGGCGTGAGCGATCCCTGCGCCCGCA
>JANNJO010000192.1:0-2897 GCA_031395755.1 Acidobacteriota bacterium | reverse complement strand
AACAACCTCGGCGCCTCGCGGATCATCCACCTCGACAAGAACGGCAAGTTCATCAATCAGTGGTACGGCAACGAAATCGGACAGGGAAAATTCAACTCGTCGCATGGGCTCGCCGTCGATCCCACGAATGGCGATGTCTGGATCGGCGACCGCGAGGACTATCGGATCGTCGTCTATTCCGGCGCCGGCAAGTTTCTCAAGACGATGCAGATGAGAAATCTCGTCTGCGCCCTCTATTTCGACTCGCGCGGCCAGCCATGGATGGCGAGCGGTCAGGACGGCCAGTTCTTGAAGATGGATCGGAATGGGAAAGTACTCGGGGCCATTGGAAACGGAATGGGTATCGGGCCCGGCCAGTTCATCGAAGCCAGCTACTGGGTCATGGACAAGCAGGACAACCTGTATGCCGGCGACACGAGCGTGGGTCGCGTCACGAAGATGGTGGCGCCCAGAAAGAACTGAGGAGCGTGCACCCACGCGAGGCCAACCAGCAGTTCTCCAAGGCTGTCAAGGCTGTGCGCGCCGGGAAGGAAGTCGTCCTGACGGAGCGCGGCCGGCCGATCGCTGTGATCAAACCTATCAGAGCCGGGGACGCCCAAGAGGCGGCGCTTCAGGCATGACTGAGGAGGGCCTGGTCACGCCCGCTGCCCGGAAGGGACCGATGCCCGCGCCACGCTGGCGACCCGTTAGAGTAAAAGGCGAGCCGCTGGCTCAAACCGTCATTGATGATCGGAAGGACCGCGCGTAGTCGTGTGGGCCTACTTCGACACCAGCGCTCTGGTAAAACGGTACATCGAAGAGACTGGACGCCGCGATGTTCTACAACTGTTGCGGCGACACGAAGTTGTCACATCGGCCGGACACTCGACGCTGTCCACATTGCATCTGCGCAGATTTTCAAGAATCGGCTTGCGATTCCCGATCTGCTGTTCGTGAGCGCAGACCAACGGCAGGCCCATGCAGCCAGCGCGACCGGATTGGCGGTGAAACATCTCGCCTGACGCCTTAAGTCCTTGACCTGCTCGCCGCTGTAGTGTGCGTCGCCGTCTGAGGGAACTGTTCGACCTCTCATCTCGTTTTTCTCTGTTAAGACCGCTTGCGAACGGAGCGTCTATCGGCTTTCCGTTGTCCGCGTTAGTTTCTTGACATCCGCACACGCGGAGTGTAGAAACAGCATAGGAAATCACCCTCAAAAGCATGAAAATCAGAGTGCTCGCGGCCGTCGGCCTCGTCGGTCTGTTCGGGGGGCGTGCCTTCACGCAGGCGCCGGTGCCGCCCGGGCATGACCTTCCCAATCCTGTCCAAGCCGCCGTGCGAAATTGGGGGACGCTGCCGGAAAACAAGACGTGGGGATCCACGGCCGGCATCGAGGTCGGGCCTCGCAATGAAATCTGGGCGATCGAGCGGTGCGGCGCGAACACCTGCGACGGCTCGAATCTGCCGACGGTGCACATGCTGGATCTGGCGACGGGCACACCCACGAAGAGCATCGGCGCAGGCCTCTTCGTGTTTCCGCACGGCTTGCACGTCGACCGTGACGGCAACGTCTGGGTCACCGACGCGCAGGGCAGCAAGGACGGGACGAAGGGGCATCAGGTCATCAAGATGTCCTCCGACGGAAAGATCCTGATGAAGCTGGGCACCGCGGGCGTAGCCGGCGGCGGACCCAATCACTTCAACGAGCCATCCGACGTGGTGACCGCGCCTAACGGCGACATCTTCGTTGTGGACGGCCACTCGGGGCAGAATCCGAAGTCGCCTCCCGACTACGTGACCCGCGTGGTGAGATTCTCGAAAGACGGAAAGTTCCTCAAAGAGTGGGGCAAGCTCGGTTCCGGTCCCGGCGAGTTTCGAAACGCCCATGCGGCGGCCATCGATTCGCGCGGACGGCTGTTTGTCGGCGATCGCGGCAACGCGCGCCTCCAGATCTTCGATCTGGACGGAAAGTTCATCGCCGAGTGGAAGCAGTTCGGACGCCCGAGCGGTCTCTACATTGATAAAGACGACAAGCTGTACGTGATCGACGCCGACTCGTCCGCCGGCAACAACCCCGGCTGGAAGAAGGGCATTCGCATCGGCAGCGCAAGGGACGGCAAGGTCGCGATGTTCGTGCCAGGTCATGAGACGGACAATCCGGACGGGGCCGCGGGCGAGGGGATCGTCGCGGATCCGGCAGGCAATTTATACGCGGCGGAGAACACCCTCCGAGGGGTGACGAAGTACGCCAAACGTTGAAGGGAGAGCGCATGAGTACCCGAGGAAAGTCACGACGCGCGTTTCTAGTGGATTCGGTTTCCGGAGTCACCGGTCTGAGCACGGCATGGCTGCTCTCCAACTACTCCGGCATCCTCGAAGCCGAGGAGTACGCCCAGCAGGCCGCCGCGAAATGGACGACGACGCCGAGGCTGGCGTTCTTCAGCGATGAGCAGGCGGCCGACATCGAAGCCATGGCGGCCCAGATTATTCCCACCGACGACACCCCTGGCGCGCGCGAAGCCAGGGTCATCTTCTTCATCGACAGGGCCCTGGTCACGTTCGAGCGTGATTCCCGGAACCTCTACCTCCAGGGGCTGAAGGACCTGCAGGCGAAGACGAAGGAGCTTGTCCCGACCGCGACCAAATTCTCTGCGCTGACCTCCGCGCAGCAGATTCAGGTGCTGACGGCCATGGAGAAGAGCCCGTTCTTCAACGCGGTCCGCAATCACACGGTCATCGGATTTTTCGCGAGCCCGATCCACGGCGGCAATCACAACAAGGTCGGCTGGAAGCTGATCGCGTACGACGACTCGCTCGATTTCAAGCCGCCGTTCGGCTACTACGACGCGAAACCTCAACCCCGCCGACAGGCGCGCTGATACTGGAGAATGCCAATGAGACAATTCACGCCGTCAACCGAG
>JANNJO010000177.1:0-6507 GCA_031395755.1 Acidobacteriota bacterium | reverse complement strand
CACACAGCTCGTTCAACGCCAGTCCTCGGACGCGGAGTGCACTGGCGAGCGTTTCGCTCCGCTCGCCGTAGTGGACCAGCGTGACTTCGGCGTTCGCTAAGTCGACTGCGTCGAGTGTGTCGAGCAGCTCACTGCTCGTGTGAGGGTCTTTCGCCGACAACGTCGACGTGAGCCCATACCGCTTAAGGGCCGCCGCCGGTTTAGGACCTCTGCAGGCGATGGTGGCCCCCTTGAGGGATTCGAGCAGAAATGGCAGCCGGTTCTGGCGCGCGGCCTCCTGGAACAGCGTGGTCGCGCCGACGCCGGTGAGGAAGACAACCACGCGCCGCGCGGGTCGCTCGAGACGATTCAGGAGCTCTGACACCACCCCGGCGCAATCGATGGGTGCCTCGCTGACGGCCGGAGCGGATCGAACGGTGCCGCCGTATCTACGGACGAGCTCGGCCATCTCGCCGCCCAGCCGCGCTTCCAGCAGCGCGACGCGGACCCCGAGGAGCGCGTCACCCCTTGGCTGCGGCACCGGCGATCACGTCCTTCGCTGCACCCTTGACGGAGCGCTTGCCTGAAACGTAAGGCATGACCTGCTCGAGAACGCGCGCCAGATCACTGCACGGCACATCCTCGAGCAGCTTCATACCAGCCTTCGCATTAGGTCCTGAGCGGCCGCCGACGAATATATCCACCGCGTCCACGATCGTGTCGCCGACCTTGATGTTCTTGCCGAGAAGGCCGATGTCTGCAGCGACGTGATTTCCGCACCCTGCCGGACACCCGGACCAGTGCATCTTCAGGAGTTTTTGCCTGGGACCGAGGCTCCGCTCGAGCGCCTGCGCGGTGGCCAGCGCCAGCTCCTTTGTTTCGATCAGCGCCATGTGACAGTAGTCGATGCCGGTGCAGCTGACGAGCCCGCGCATCATTCCCGATGGATCGTGCGGCAACTCCCGCAGAAGCGGCTCGCTCGTCATCTCGGCCAGTCGATGCTCTGCCACGTTCGGCACGATCACGTTCTGGCTCGTTGTGACCCGCACATCGCCGTTGCCGTACCGCTCCGCCACATGGGCCAGACCGTGCAGCTGCCCCGCGGTTATCCGTCCGACGGGCACGCTGAGACCGACCATGCACAACCCGGGCTGCTTCTGCCGCGAGATTCCGACGTGATCGTTGTGGCTGTTCGTCCTCGCGTCCCTGCCTGGAGGCAGCAGGCGGGAGCCGATGCGACGCTCGAGTTCCTCCCTGAATCGCTCGATTCCCCACTCCTCGATGAGGAACGCGAGCCGCGCCCGGTTGCGGGCGCGCCGAGGGCCGTAGTCGCGGAACAGGAGCGTGATGTGGCTGCAGAGCGCTGCGGCTTCATCCGGCCGGCAGAAGACGCCCAACGGCGCGGCGACGCGAAGCCCGCCCGATCCGATTTTGCCGCCGACGGCGATATTGAAACCCCTCACCTCTTCGCCGGTGATGATCTTGATCGCCGGCGTCAGCGAGAGATCCTGGGTCTCGCCGTGCGTGCAGTTCTCCGTACAGGCGGTGATCGCGACGTTGAACTTCCTGGGCAGGTTCGTGAACGCCTTGTTCCGAAGAAACGCATCGTTGAACTCGCGGACGACCCGCGAGCCGTCAAACAACTCGTCGCTCGTCAACCCCGCGGCCGGGCACCCGACGACATTCCGAATGTTGTCCATGCCCGTCTGCAGCGACACCAAATCCACCGCCTTGAGCCGCTCCCAGATGTGTATCAGATCGCCGATGCCGAAGCCGCGCAGCTGGATCTGCTGCCGCGTCGTGATGTCGACGAACCCGGTGCCGCATTCGCGGCTCAGGTCGCCGATCACCCTCAACTGCGCCGCGTTGGTGAAGCCGTTCGGCATCCGAATCCGCATCATGAAACGGCCCGGCGTCTGCCGCCGGAAAAACACGCCCAGCCATTTCAGCCGTTCGCGGTCGGCCTCGCCGATCGCCTCCCATCCCTCGCGGGCGAAGCCCTCGATGTCGCCTTCGACGTCCAGACCGTCTTTCTCCTGCTTGTAGCGCTCGATCTTGTTGAGGGTGGTGACTGGAACGCGTTCGACGATCGTCGTGTCGAGCCCTTTACAGGCGAGCTCGACGATCGCTTCGACCTCCGGCCGGCACGATCCGCAACCGGTCGATGCCCGCGTCACATCGCAGACCGCCTGAACGCTTCGCGCCCCGCCCAACACCGCCTCGATAATCTGCGCCTTGGACACATCGTTGCAGTCGCAGATACGCGCGCGATCGGGCGTGGAGACCGCGGCAGCACCCGGATTGGTGACGACCGGGCCGGCGGACGGGAACAGCAGCTCTGCGCGATTGTCGGTCAGCTCCGAGCCGGATGCGAATGTCTGCAGCAGCAACGGCACGATCGCGCCGTCGCCGAGCACGATCGCGCCGACCAGACGGCCGTTGCGGACGATCAGCTTCTTGTAGATCCCGCGGGACGGTTCACTGTAACTGACCACCTCGTCTTCCTCGCCGACCGGGTCCTTGTCCCCCATGACGGCAAGGTCGACGCCCATCACTTTCAGCTTCGTCGAAAAGGTCGACCCGCAGTAGACGGCATCCGGCTTCCGACCGCTCAGCCGATCGGCCAGCCGGGCCGTTTGCTCCCAGAGCGGCGCGACGAGCCCATAGACACGACCGCGATGCTCAGCGCATTCGCCGACGGCAAACACATTCGCCGCCGGTCTCACGGCCGTCTTCCCCTCGGCGGTGTAGCAGCCAAGATCGTCGCCGACCACGATCCCGCGATTGACGGCAAGGCCGGCATCGACGGCCAGCTTCGCGTTGGGCCGGATGCCGGCCGCGATCACCACGAGATCGCATTCGAGATGCGAGCCATCCGCGAACGCAAGCCCCGTCACCCGGCCATTGCCGAGAACTCTGCTTGTGCGTGTGGCCAGATGAGCTCGAAGCCCCATCTGTTCGAACTGACGCAGAAGCACTGCCGCGGCGGCCGCATCGAGCTGCGCCTCCATCAAGTGCGGCATCAGATGAACGAGGTGCGTTTCGAGGCCCCAGTTCAGGAGGCCGCGGGCGGCTTCCAGCCCAAGCAGGCCGCCGCCAATCACGGCAGCGCGCTGCGCGGTGGCTGCGCAGCTCATGATGCGTTCGCAGTCGTCGAGCGTGCGAAACACGAACACGCCCTGCTTGAAGGCGCCGTGCTCATCGCGCACATTCTCGAGTGGTGGAATGACGGGACTGCTTCCCGTGGCGATGATCAAGGTATCGTATCGCTCGACCACTCCCGTCGCCGATTCCACCTGTTTCGCGCCCAGATCGATCTTGTCGACACGCTGGCCCGCGCGGAGCGTGATCCCCCGGGACGCATACCACGACATTGGGTTGATAAAGATGTCGTCGGGCTTATGGCTGCGCGAAAGGACACTCGAGAGGAGGATGCGGTTGTAATTCCCGCAGGGCTCATCGCCAAACACGATGACCTCGAACCGATCCCCGCCGCCGCGGCCAAGCAGGTCCTCGACGAATCTGGCGCCGGCCATGCCGTTACCGACGACGATCAATCGTTCCTTACTCATCGTGTTCAATGCGCACGGAGCACACCTTGAATTCCGGCATGCGGCTCACCGGATCGAGCGCATCGTTGGTCAGGCGGTTGGCAGACGACTCGCCGGGCCAATGAAAAGGGACGAAGACCGTATCGGAGCGGATGTCGGCCGTGATTCTGCTGATGAAGGTTGCCGAGCTTCGCCGCGTGCGCAAGGTCACGGGAGCGCCATCGATCAGCCCGTGCCGCTTCGCCTGCTGAGGATGGATCTCCGCGATCGGATCGGAAGCGGCCTCCATCAACTGCGCCACCCGGCGTGTCTGCGTGCCCGTTTGATAGTGGGCCAGGACGCGCCCCGTCGTCAGATACAGAGGAAACGTGTCGTCGGGAACCTCTGCGGGGTCACCATGATCTATCGCATGGAACCGCGCGCGGCCGCTCGCCGTCGGAAATGTCTCCGCAAACAGACGTGGTGTGCCCGGGTGCTGCTCGCCGGGGCACGGCCAGAACACGCCGTTCTCACGATCGATGCGCTCGTGAGTGATTCCCGAATAGTCGGCGATGCCGCCACGCGTGACGGCGCGCAACTCGTCGATGACCGCCCGGCTATCTTCGAAGGCAAAGAACCGGCCTTTTCCGAGGGCGCGTCCGAGCGCGCACAGGAGGTCGATGTCGGTCTGCACCTGCGCGGGCGGCATCACGGCGCGACGCCGGCGGATGACGCGCCCTTCGAGGTTGGTGACGGTGCCTTCCTCCTCAGCCCACTGCGCGGACGGCAGCACCACGTCGGCCAATTCCGCCGTCTCCGATACGAAGAAGTCGGCGACCGCGAGAAAATCGAGGCGCTTCAGCCGATTAGCGACCCGTGACGCGTTTGGCGCCGACACGACGGGGTTAAATCCAATCACGAGCAACACTCGAATACCGTCTGGCTCTCCCGCCGATTCGAGCAACTCATAGGCCGATTTGCCGGGCCCAGGCAGCTCGGATTCTGGTATTCCCCACATCGCGGCCACATGACGGCGGTCGGCGGCGTTGTCGATCCGGCGATAACCGGGAAGCTGATCGGCTTTCTGACCGTGCTCGCGCCCGCCCTGCCCGTTGCCCTGGCCGGTGATGGTGCCGTAGCCGCTGAAGGGCCGCCCCACGCTGCCCAGCGCCAGGGCGACGTTGATGAACGCGAGCACGTTGTCTACTCCGTGCGACTGCTGTTCGACGCCGCGCGCTGTCAGAATCATCGCGGTGCGCGCCGTCCCCAGGGCGCTGGCAGCCTCTAAGATCTGCGCCTGCGGGACGCCGGTCAGCATCTCAACGCGCTCGGGCCAGTACGCCGCGGCGACCCGCTTTACCTCATCGAACCCTTCCGTGCGGCTGGCGATGTAGTCGGTGTCGATGCGCCCATCGCGTATCAGCAGGTGCAGGATGCCATGCGCGAGCGCCGCGTCGGAGCCAGGGCGCAAACGCAGGTGCAGCTTCGCCCACTGCGCCGTTGCCGAACGCCGCGGATCGGCGACGATCAACTGACCGCCGTTGCGCTGTTGAGCCTCGAAGTAGCGCATGATCGGCGGCATCGTCTCTGCGAGGTTGCCGCCGGCGAGCAGAATGACGCCGGCGCGCGGGATGTCTTCGAGAGGAAACGGCAGCCCGCGGTCGACGCCGAACGCGCGCGACGCCCCTGCGGCAGCCGAGGACATGCAGAAACGCCCGTTGTAGTCGATGTTCGCCGTGCCGAGCGCCACGCGCGCGAACTTCCCGAGCAGGTATGCCTTTTCGTTGGTCAGCGAACCGCCGCCCAACACGCCCACCGCGTCGCGCCCGTACTGCGACTGCGTCCGATGAATCGCCGCCGCAATCCGTTCGATCGCCGCGTCCCAGTCGACCGGGACGAGCGCGCCTTGCTCATCGCGCGCCATTGACGTCAACAGACGTTCCGGATGTTTGAGCGTTGCGGCCGCCGACCAGCCTTTCACGCACAGGCCGCCCTCGTTCACCGGAAACCGTCGATCGCCCGCGATCTCGACGCGCTCCCCGTCGACGGCCACATGCATCCCGCACTGAAGCGCGCAGTACGGACAATGCGTCGACACGGGTGTTGAGGCCAGATCCATCCTTCGCGCGACAAGAGCAAGGACCATGCCCTCGCAACCCGCTCGCGTTAGCCCCTCGATTACCTCTCCTCTAATGGAGAAGTGTTCAGGAATGTCTGGCACTCCAGAACACATCGACACTTTCGCACGTCTTTCTCTTTGAGTCAGGTCGGTCACTGCCGGCGCCCCCGCCAAATCGCAGCGATCTCAAAAGACAAATCGACAGATTAGTCGGCGTGCAAAGCGTTGATAAACATTTCCGTCTTGTTGTTCCCTCTTCCCTCTGCCCTCTTCCCTCGCGTTTTGCTGACTATCAGCAAAACGCGCCGTGGCATCCGTGTTGCTCAATGCATCACGCATGACGAATCGCGCCGCCTTCTTCGTAACCATCGTTCTCATCACCGTCATCACGTCGGCACCATCAGACGCGTCAGCACAGAGCCCGCCGGCCCAGAGCCCGCAGCCCTCACCGAGTCCGCAGACAGCGTTCGCAAACGTCGACCTTCCAGGCTGGATGCGGATCGGAGTGGAGCATCGGGGACGGCTCGAAGGCTTCACCGGGTCGGGCTTCGCCGCCGACCGCGAGGATCTGTATTGGTTGAATCGCTTCCGCGTGACCGCGAGATTTGCGATGAAGCCATGGCTCTCGGCAGCCGTTCAGGCGCAGGACGCGCGAGTCGAGGGACGAAACGGCGCCGTCACCGGCGCGCCGTTTCGCGATCAGTTTGACTTACGGCTGGCGCACGTCGACGTCGGCAGTTTCGACAAGAGCCGTATCGCGCTCCGCGGAGGAAGGCAGGAACTGGTCTTCGGCGATCAGCGGCTGGTCGGGCACGCCAACTGGTTGAACACGGCTCGCTCGTTTGATGCCGTCCGAGCCGTGCTTCGACACAAGAAAAT
>JANNJO010000134.1:0-6383 GCA_031395755.1 Acidobacteriota bacterium | reverse complement strand
GCAAGCATCGCGGCCAGACCGGTCAAGTGACCGCCAGATGAACCCGCGAGAGCGCCAAGCGACATCGGTTGAAGGCCGTACTGTTTCGCGTGATGGCGCACAAAGCGGACCGCACGCTGGACATCCTCGAGAGGTGCGGGATAGTGAAACCGTGGCGTCGCACGGTGATTGATCGCGAACACGGTGTATCCAGCGCGCAGAAGCGGCGGCAACCACGCTGCGGTCTGGCCCACGCCATCCTTCAAACCGACGGCGTTGTACTCGAGCGGCGCCTGCCATCCACTGCCGGCGACGAAAATGACGCCGTACCCGTTTGATTGCTCGGGGCGGTAAACGTCCATCAGCAGCGCCAACCCGGAATACATTCCGTAAATAACGTTCTTCTCGGTCGGCGTCTGGGCGGATACGCTGTGCGTCCCAGCGACGAGCACGACTGTGGCAAGCGCCACCGCAATCGATCTACACATCACGACCTCCTTCATCTGGTTACTTCGGCGGAGAAAGACGCTTGGTTCGTCGAGCCGGTTGAGCACCTCCGTCACCGACGAAGCCGCGGACACATCGTCTGAGCGTCTCTTGAGGTTGTCGCGCGTCGCAGATTCTGCGATCCACCAGGACCAGTGCGCGATTAACCAGCAAAAGGCGTCTGATCGGCGGTCACGATCCCGCGACCACGATCTTCAACCTTGTCCCCGGCTTCGGCTGCTGGTCGATCGCGTGGTCGTTCATGATCGCGAGCGTCGCTGCGCTCACCAGCCCCTTGCCCGCGCGCTGCGCGATCGACTGCCACGTGTCGCCCCCGCGCGCGGTGTAGAGATCGAGCCGGTTCGGCTCAATGGCATCCGCCTCGGCCGCGCTCATCTGCCTGAATGTCTGGATGGTGCGATCGAAGGCGGCGGCCACCCGCGGATACAAATCGGGCGTCGCGATGCCGCCAATGAAAAACGTGCTGCGCCCCAGCACGACGTGCGCGCCGCGCGCCATCACCTTGCCGATGCCCGCCGCGCTGCCCTGATAGGTGCCGACCAGCGCCTGCATCCCGTTGATCGTCGTCAGCGTTGCGTCGGTCGCCTGGTAACCCGACTCGCGCATGTGTTCCTGCGCGACCTGCTCGAGCGTCCGCGACAGCCGTGGCTCGATGGTGCGCAGCACCATGAACACCTTGTTCCCAGGCTCCTGCGCGACCACCTGCTCGTCGCTGTTGGTGATCTCCCAGCCGTCGGGAAACTCGAGCGCGAAGCGCAGCGGCGGATGCAGGAAGACATTGCCGCGCACGATGCCGTCTTCGGGGTTGTCGCCGACGACCATCCCGTCGATGCGGCTGAGGTAGCCATCGCGATCGACCGTCCATTCGCCACCCTCGGGTTTTGCCGTCAGCACGTTCTTGACGGTCTCCGTGACACGCGCCGCGCGGTTCTCCGGCTGCGGGTGCGTAGACAGCCAGTTCGGCACGCCGTTGCGATCGGTGGCCTCCGCGATGCGGGCGAGGGTTGAAAGAAACGCCGGGACCTGCTCCGGATCCCATCCGCCTGTGGCCGCATAGGCTGCGCCCAGCGCATCGGCCTGCAGCTCGGCGTCCCGTCCGAACCTCAGGAAGAGCACGCCGAGGCCGCCCTCGGCGAAATCGGTAAACGGCCGCACCTGCGGCACGAAGATGCTGCCAACCAGCACGCCGAGCGATGCTCCCATCGAGCGCGTGTACTGCTGCGCCGAGTGGCGCGCGGTGACGTGCCCAATCTCGTGCCCCAAAACCCCGACCAGCTGCGCTTCGTTGTCGAGATAGGGCAGGATGCCGCGCGTGATGTAGATGTAGCCGCCGGGCAGCGCGAACGCGTTGACGGCCGGCGAGTCGAGCACGGCGAAGCTCCAGGGCAGGTTCGGGCGCTGCGATCGCTTCGCGAGCGCCATGCCCAGGTCGCGGACGTACCGCTGCAGGTCCTCATCCTCATAGAGGCCCATCTCCTGCCGCACCTGCACGTCGAGCTCGCGCCCCATCGAGATCTCCTGCGCCTCGCTCATGAGCGAAATCTCGCGCTTCCCCGTCACAGGGTTGGTCGCGCAGGCGGCGACGGTGGCCGCGAGAATCAATGCCGACAGAAATCTCACTAATCCCTCATCCCTCTTCCCTCATCCCTATTGTGGTGCACCCACCCTCTCCTGGCACACTTTTCGGCTTGACGGGAGCATTTGACGATGGCATCGTCGTCGCAAGGTCAAGAAAGGGTGAGTCGGTATGAGAGCCTATGCAGCGCTGCCCGCGCTGCGCTCGAGGGTCGGAAACGACGGGCTGCTCGAGCTGCACGGAGTACTCGAGTCTGCTCGGGACGAATGGAAAGAAGACGTGCTGGAATCAGCCTGCGAGAAGTTCGAGCGGCGGCTGAGCGAAGAGGTCGGTGGTCTGCGTGTCGACATGGCGCAGATGCACAGCAGCCTCCTGCGGTGGATGTTTGTCTTCTGGATCGGCCAACTCATGACCATGCTGAGCATCGTCGCGATGATTCTCCGCGCGGTCAATCTACTTTAGCGTCGCCAGATTTTCCGCGTTCCACAGCAGATGCGGCCGCAGCGGCGAGGGCGTCGCGTTCAGTACCCGTGTGCCCGTAAACACGCGGACGTGCGGCGCGCCGAAAAACAGCGCCGGCATGTGCTGGCTGTAGAGGCGCTGCACGTCCACGAAGGCCTGCAGCCGCTCGATGCGATCGAACGTCCCGGCGTTCTTCAGCATCAGCTCATCGATCTGCCGCTCCCAGTCCAGGGGTCTGCCCTGCCTGCCCTGAGCGGAGTCGAAGCGCCACACGTGCGCCTCGCCCGAGCTCAGCCAGAAGTCGAGGTTCATCGCCGGATCGGTATCGCGGAACCGTACCAGGTCGTAGATAGCCTCGTAATTTCCCCTGAGCCGCCGCGCGCGCAGCGCGTTCGCGTCGAGCGGCGTGATGTCGACCTCCACGCCGGCCACACGCAGCGTCTCTTTGAGGAATGCCGCGGCGCGCGCCGATGACGCCACGTCGCGCCGGATGAGCAGCGAGAACCGCACCCGCCGGCCGGCCGCATCTTCGAGGATGCCGTCGCCGGTGCGATCCCGCAGGCCCTGCCCCGCGAGCATTTCGCGCGCGAGCGGCGGGTCGCCGCGGCCAAGCGGCAGATCGGGGTTGAACCAGGCGGCGTTGGCGGGGGTTACCGGCAGCAGGATCGGATCGCACGCGCCGAAGAACACCTGCTTGCAGTACTCGCGGCGATCGACCGCCGCCGAGATCGCCAGCCGAAAGGTCTCGCTCGTCAGCCACGGCCGGTCAATCTCGTTCGGCTTGAACCACAGCGCGTCGGCGTCGAGGCCGGGGCCGAGCTCGAACAACCGTGCTTTGCCGCTCTGCTCGATCTTCTTCAGCGCTTCGTAATCCTCCGGGCGGATAGGGCTGTCGCCGAAGTCGTGCTGCCCTGGCGCGTCTTTGAGCTGCAGCTCAGCCAGATTCAGCTCATCTATGTAAGGAAGGGGGGCTCCGTCGGGCGCGGTCCGCCAGTAGTGGGGATTGCGCACCAGCCTCCGGTTTGTACGCAGGGCGGGTCCCTTGGAACCCGACGCCGCCGCTCCCGCCACGAACGGCCCGAGGCCGGCGCCGTCCGAAGGCTTGTGGCGCGGAAGAATCGGATGGTGCTGCAGGATCCGCAGCCCGGGCGCGAACGGCGCGGCAAATCTGATTTCGATCGTCAGCGGATCGACGACGCGCGCCGCCAGCGGTTTGCCCATCACCTGCACCGCCGCGACAGACGCGACGATGTCTTCGGCGGTGAGCGGGGTGCCGTCTGACCACAGCACGTTCGGCCGGAGCTTGAAAATGTAGGTGAGGTTGTCGGCCGATGCCGTCCACGATTCGGCGAGCCACGGCTCGACGCCATCGGTGCTGCGATTGATGCGGACGAGCGTCGCGTGCAGCAGATGCTCGAGCACATCTGCGAGCGCGCCGGTCGATCCGGTCAGCGTCCCGCCGCGCGGCAGGCCCCCTTCCGGTGGCGCCGGGGCTTCAGCCCTGGCGGACTGAGGCGCCGCGCCGGACTCGGCCGGCACCGCGGCAGATTGCGGTGGCACCGGAGACGTCACCCACCAGATCACGAAAATGGCGAGGCCGAACGCCGCCGCGATCCCGAAGGCCAGGTACACCCGTGGGGAGGGTGTTGCGGGCCCCGGCCTAGCCAATTTCCGACCCATCGGCCAATCCGCTGGCTTCCGCTATTTGCGCGCAAATTCTTCGCACCCTGCGCACGCTTCGCACCCTACGCACCTTTCGCACCTGTCGCACCCCTCGCCCCTGTCGCACCCGGCAATGCGGTCAACTGGTTGGCTGCACGTGCGGCGGAAGCCGCACCACGAGCGGCCCCCATCGTACCGCACCAAGTATCAGCACCGCAAAGAGTTAGCGTCCGCCTACCCGTCACCGTGCATTGCGGCACAGGCTTCGCTATGGAATGCCAACAAGAAGAGGTCAGGGATGTTCGAACAACAGCTCGGGCGGAGCGTCACGATCGATCGGGCAGCGTCGCTCCTGCAGGTGTCTCGGCGCACCATTTACAACCGCATCCGTGACGGCAGGCTGCACACCATCCGGACCATCGGCGGATCGCAGCGCGTGTTGGTGGCGTCGGTCGATGAGAACAAGAACGTCGGCGTTCAAGGAGCAACATGAGCATCCGAAGCAAATCCGTGTGGGGAATCAAGCGGCATGCGGCGTCCGGCTTCAACCGGACCTGCGTCGCCCTGGCCGCTGTCCTCCTCCTGCTCACCTCCGCCCCGCTCTGGGCTCAGCCCCGCGCCCGGCTGTCCGACAGCCTTCAGAAGCATGTCGCATCGAAATCCGCGGCGTCCCTTGACGTCATCGTCAATGGCTCCGCCGATGAGATCGACGCGATCGCCGCGCGCCACGGGCTGCGGATCAAGAAAAAAATGCTCGAAGGCGCCGTCCTGCAGGCGAACGCCGCGCAGATTGACGCGCTCAGCGCCGACGTCGATCGTCTGTCGCGCGACGTCGAGGTGACGTCGTTCATGTCTGCCACGAACGAGGCGGTTGGAGCCGACCAGGTATGGGCCGGTGTCGCGGGCCATCCGGGGTTCACCGGCGCGGGCATCGGCATCGCGCTCATCGACTCGGGCGTCTGGACCGGCCATCGCTCGCTCGCCGGCCGCGTCGCCTTTGCCAAGGATTTCGTTGGGGATAAGGAACAACCCGCACGTTCCAAACAAGACTCCTTCGGGCACGGCACGCACATCGGCGCCATCATCGCCGGCAGCTCGCCGTATCCGCAGGATTCGACCAGGCAGACGCCGTTCCGCGGCGTGGCGCCCGGCGCGAACCTCATCAGCCTGCGCGTCATCGGGGCCGACGGCAGCGGCAAGGCGAGCGACGTCATCGAGGCGATCGACTGGGCCATCAGAAACCGCAGGCGCTTCAACATCCGGGTGATCAACCTGTCTCTGGGCGGGCCTGTCGAGCAGTCCTACCGTGACGATCCGATGTGCGAGGCCGTCGAGCGCGCGGTCCAGGCGGGCATCGTCGTCGTCGCGGCGGCCGGCAATCGCGGCAAGGACGCCGAGGGACGCAGCGTGCACGGCCTGATCGAGTCACCGGGCAACGACCCGTACGCCATCACCGTTGGCGCGCTGAACACCAAGGGCACCGCGGCGCGGTCGGATGATGAGCTGACGACGTATAGCTCGAAGGGGCCGACGGTCATCGACGGCGTCATCAAGCCCGATCTCGTGGCGCCGGGCAACAAGATCGTGTCGGCCGAGGCGCTCGGCGGGACATTGATTGTGGAAAATCCCACGCTGCACGCGGCCGGGGCCGGCGAAGACGCCTACATGCTGTTGAACGGGACGAGCATGTCGGCGGGCGTGGTGAGCGGCGCGGTGGCGCTGATGCTCGAGGCGAACGCGAAGCTCAACCCCGCGCAGGTGAAGGTGGCGCTGCAGCACTCGGCGAGCTTCATGCCGGAGGTCGGATTGATCGGCGCCGGCGCAGGGAGCCTGAACGTGACGGCCGCCGTTGACGCCGCGATCGATGGTCCTTCCAACGAGGCTGTGACGATCGGCGGAGAGACTGTTCAGCCTTCGGGCGTGATCACGCTCGACGCACGGACGGTCCGCGCCCTAAGGCAGAAGATTGCCGGCGACGAGATTCTGTGGGGCGATGAAATTCTTTGGGGAGGCGAGCTCCTGTGGGGTGACCGCCTCATCTGGGGTGACCGCCTCATCTGGGGTGACCGCCTCATCTGGGGTGACCGCCTCATCTGGGGCGACCGCCTCATCTGGGGCGACCGCCTCATCTGGGGCGACCGCCTCATCTGGGGCGACCGCCTCATCTGGGGCGACCGCCTCATCTGGGGCGACCGCC
>JANNJO010000105.1:0-26813 GCA_031395755.1 Acidobacteriota bacterium | reverse complement strand
GCCGGGCGCCAAGGCACCAGAGACTAGGACTCGAGCGGATGGAGTCGTTGCGCTGTTCGAACGCCTGCGCGCATGGCGCCTCGTGAATTGCATTGCCAGCACCCGCAAGAGCAGAGCGGTCGTGCCGAACTGCACGTGCCTTGACTGACGACTGAGACTGCCGACCGATGACTGACGACTGCCGACTGTCGACTGATAGCTGCTAGAATCCCCCTTCCACAAGCAGGAGGTCCCACATGATCAGTCGTCGCGCGTTTTTCGGTTTCGCCGCCGGCGTGCCTGCGATGGGCGTCGGCGCCCGCGCCGCGCAGGCCGCGCCGTGCGATCAACCGTCGCTGTCGGCGATTCCGGTGCGGAAGACCGGGAGAGTCGAAATCGCCTTCAAATCTCCAGGACCCCAGCCCAACGGGCTGCAGGCGACCAAGGAGGGCTTGTGGATCATCGATCAAAGCGCCGGGAGTCAGGCGTGCCTCGTCGATTACGCCGACGGCCGGGTGCTGCGATCGTTCGAGACCGACACGGTGAGGCCGAGCGGCATCACGTTCGACGGCGAGGCGCTGTGGATCGGATCGACCTTCAGCTACGAAAACGTGCGGTGCAACGCGATGACGGGCGCCGTGATCGAGCGCCGGCCGACCCCGGGATCGATCATGTACACGATGGCCGGCGATCCGCCGCAGCGGCGCAGCCCGCTGGCCGGCGGCCCGATGGCGCGGCCGCGCCCGGTTGCTGTCGAGGCAGCGCAACCACCGCTGTCGCGTTTAAGCCAGGCGCCAAGCAATCGATTGCAGGGTGCGCACGGCCAGGAGTGGCGCGACGGGAAGCTCTGGACGACGTCGACGTCGGCGCGATCGATTTATGAGATCGAGCCGAAAACCTGGGTCGTGCAGAAGATCTTCCGCACGCCGGGAAATCGCCCGCACGGGTTGGCGTTCGAAGGCCGGTATCTCTGGCACGGCGATTCGAATTTTGCGGCGTTCTTCAAATTCGACACCGACACCGGGACCATCGTCGAAAAAATTCAGCTGGGCGATGCCGACCCTGTGGCGCACGGGCTGACGATCTGGAACGGCACGCTCTGGTACTGCGACGACGTTGGCGTGGTGTGCAAGATGAGGATCTGAACCCTGCTCAGTGTATGCCTTTCATACAGTCGCCGGCCGGCCGTTTTTAAATGAAATCATCCCGCGTGATTCCTGCTAGCATAAATGCGGGTAGCTGGCAGATGAGGATCAAGATCATTCGCGAGCCGGAAGGCGGCGCCATCGGAGCGTCATTGGGTCATTACCGGCCGGGTGAGGTGTACGACATCCCCGCGAATCTGGCCGAGTATCTGGTGATGGAAGAGTTCGCGATCTTCGAGATGCGCGGGCACGATCGCCAGCCGAAGCCCGTTGCGATCGAGCGGAGGCGTCGCCGGAGCAGAGGGCCAAGAGCCGAGAGCTAGGCCGGGGAGCCCATCATTTCCTCGTAGGTGCCCTTGAAGTCGACGATCCGGCCGTGTTCGAACTGCCACACGCGCGTGCCGACTTCCTCCAGCAGATCCTGATCGTGCGTCACCAGCAGGATGGTCCCCTCGAATTTCTGCAGCGCGATGTTCAACGCGTTGATCGACTCGAGATCGAGGTGGTTGGTCGGCTCGTCGAGAATCAGCACGTTCGGCTTCTGCAGCATGATGCGGCAGAAGAGCAGACGCGCGGTCTCGCCGCCGGACAGCGCGTGGGTGGGCTTGAGGCCTTCCTCGCCGCTGAACAGCATCTGCCCGAGCAGCCCGTGGATGTCCTGGCGCGACGCGTCGGGGTCGAAGCGGTGCAGCCACTCGACCGCCGTCAGACCTTTCTCGATGGCGCCCGTCTGGTCCTGCGGGAAGTAGCCAATCGAGACCTCATGGCCCCATGTAATTTTCCCCGCATCGACATCGGCGGGCGACGCCGTCATGCCGGGCGCGTCGCTCAATAACGCCTTCAACATCGTGGTCTTGCCAACCCCGTTCCGGCCGACAAGGACGATCTTTTCGCCGCGGTTCACGACCGAGTCGAAACCCGGGATCACTTTCAGACCGCCGAACGCCTTCTTCAACCCCTTGAACTCCAGCGCCACTTTTCCGGAAGGCCGCTTCATCGTGAACTTGATGTACGGACGCTGGATGTTCGAGCGCGCGAGATCGGTGGTCTGCAGCCGCTCGACCTCCTTGCGCCGCGACGTCACCTGGCTGGCGCGCGTGCCGGCGCCGAACCGCTGGATGAAGTCGGTCAGCTGGGCAATTTTCTTCTCGCGCTGGGCGTTCTCCGACTCGATGGTCGAGCGGATCTGCGTCTTGGCGACCACCATATCGTCGTAGCCGCCCGTATAGGTGATGATCGTCTGGTAGTCGATATCGGCGATGTGGGTGCACACCGCGTTGAGAAAGTGGCGGTCGTGGGAAATGGCGATCAGCGTGCCGTTGTAGCGCTCGAGAAACTGTTCGAGCCAGTGGATCGAGTCGAGGTCCAGGTGGTTCGTGGGCTCGTCAAGCAGCAGCGCCTGCGGGTGGCCGAACAGCGCTTGTGCGAGGAGCACGCGGACTTTCTGGCCGCCCTGGAGCTCCGTCATCTGCCGCCCGTGCAGCTCGTCCGGGATATCGAGGCCCTGAAGCAGGATCGCCGCGTCGCTTTCCGCGGAATAGCCGTCTTCTTCACCGACGATGCCCTCGAGCTCGCCAAGGCGCATGCCCGCCTCGTGCGTCATCTCAGGCTCGGCGTACAGTTTGTCGCGCTCGACGAGCGCCGACCAGAGACGCTGGTTGCCCATGACGACCGTGTCGGTGACGCGGAAGGCGTCGAAGGCATACTGATCCTGCCGCAGTACGCCGAGCTTCGAGGGCCGCACGACCGTGCCTTGCTGGGGGTCGAGCTCTCCGGTCAGCAGCTTCATGAAAGTGGACTTGCCGGCACCGTTGGGACCGGTGAGGCCGTATCGCCGGCCCGTGGAGAACGTGGTGGCGACGTCCTCGAAGAGCACCTTGGAGCCGTACCGCATGGACACGCCGCTTACTGAAATCATGATCTGCCTATTCTAACAGATCAGTCGTGCAGCGCCGCCGGGCTGAGGTCAGAAAAGAAGCTTGACGGCGAGCTGAACGACTCGCGGGTCTCCCGCTGAGGAGATCGACCCAAACGCCGCGGAGCCGAGCACGGTATTCGGCGCGCCGAACGCCGGCGTGTTCAGCAGGTTGAACACCTCGGCGCGACCTTCCAGGGACCGTGAGCCTCCAAGACGCATTCTCCTCGCGAGCGCAAGATCGACATTGCGATATGCCGGCCCGCGAACCGGATTGCGTGAGCTGTTGCCAAGCGTGAATGGCGGCGCCACGGTAAAGACGCTCGTGTCGAACCAGCGCGCCGCGTCCCGTTCGGCCGCCGGCAACGCCGCATCGCCAGCTCTGTTCGGTCGTTGAAGGCCGAAGCCCGCAAAGGCGTTGAAGTTGGTCAGCTGGGTGACGGCCAGCGGCACACCGGACTGGAGCGTTACGATCGCGCTCAGCGTGACACCGCCCGTGCGGGGCAGGTCCCAGATCGCGCTGGCCACCAGCACGTGAGGCATGTCCCCGGTCGAGACGTCGCGCTCGCGTCGGCGATTGAAGCTGTCGGCGACAGGGTAGTTGGCCACGGGGCCAGTGAGAATCGACGCGTCGAACACCGATTAGGCATCGTCTATCAGTTTCGAGCGGGTGTACGCCACCGAGTACGACAGCCCCTGCGACGATCGCTGCTCGAGCTTGGCCGTCACGCCGTGGAAGTGCGTATTGCCGACGTTGTTCCGGTACAGACTCACCGCCGTGTACTGTGGGTACGGCTTGAGCAGCTGCGCAACCGTGATGGTTGGCTCGCCTAAGGTGGAAGATGCCGGAATCATTCCGAAATAGGGATTCGGGACGCGCTGGAGCAGGGCCGATCCAAGCGCAAGCTGCTCCACCGTCAGTTGATTCAGATTCGTGTCGGGGATTCCGACGTGGGTGATCTTCGATCCGACGTAAGCGATTTCGAGCGACGTCCGTCGCCGGAGCTCGTGTTGGAACGAGAGATTCCATTGCTGCACGTACCCCGAACCGAGCTCTCGGTCGACCGCGAAGACGCCCTGACCCAGGCCGGCCGCAGGGGTCGGTGAAATCGGCGCGACCGATGCGCCGCGTGCCAGCACAAAGGCGGGGGCCAGGTTGTCGAGCGTTCGCTGCGACACGGCCTGAATGAAGGGAAACGATGGAGTGGTAAACGGCGTCGTGATCCCCGGCTGCTCGATCCACACCAGGCCATAGCCCACCCGAAGCGCAGCGCGATCGGTGACACGCCGCACGACGCCAAGTCGGGGGCCGACGTTGTTCGTGTGAAGACGGCGGGCCGTGCGCGGATGTCCATCCTGTCCCAGATATTCGAGCCGCTGCGTATCGAGGTTGAAGACTGCAGATTGATTGGTTTCTTCATACGATGGGAAGTTGAGCGTGTAGCGGAGGCCCGCGTTGACGGTGAGCCGGTCCGACACACGCCAGACGTCCTGGAGGAAGTACTCCTGCACGTGCGCGCGATTGCGAATCTGTTCCGCCTGCACGTCGATCGAGAAGTTCTGCACCTGGCCGAGCAGAAAACTCGCGAACGCGTTGCCCGTATTCGCCACCCCGGAAAGGTCGGTGAACAGTGTGCTGAACTGATAGAGCCCGGCAGGAGAGGGCGGTTGAACCACGTTGAGTCGCGACCACCGGAAATCGAAGCCTGCCCTGATCGTGTGGCGCTCGGCGACCCACGTCAGCGTGTCCGCGACCTGGCGCACGCCGGTGGCGAAGTCCGTCTCGGTGTTCGGCGGCGACCCAAGCTGTTGATATCCGGCAATGGCATAGGTCGGCAGAATGCTCGCGCCAAGGCGGGCTGCGCGTCGTTGGATGCTGCGGGTCGTCTCTCCGATGCGCAGCTCGTTGTACCAGGCGGCGGACATCACCTTTCGATAACTTGAGGCAATGGCGCGTACGCGCGTGTCTTGCGGCCCGGGCGTGCCGCTGGCGATCCCGCTGCCATCCGGCAACGGTGCCACCGGCTCGAAGCGATCGGCGAACGACGTGAATCGCGCAAATACGTTGTCACCGCCGTTCCCGAGCATCTGATCGATTCGGAGATCGAACTGATCCTGGTCGTTGACTTCGAGCCCGGCGCGCCGGAAGTTGTTGGCGGTCGCACTTGATGTGGGAAGCGGATAGCGCGCCAGCAGAGACGCGGCAACCGAATCGAAACGAGCGGCCGGGATCGCGCCGTTCGGGAAGGGCGCCTTTGTCGCCGGATCGTAGATCGCCGGCACTCGTCCGCCAATCGCTTCCGTAAAGACGCCCTGGCGCTGCAGTACCGTCGGCACGGTTGAAATGACCGACCGGGAGATGTTCTGTCGCTGACCCTGATAGTCGGCGAACACAAACGTGCGTCCCCGAATCAACGGAGCACCCACGACGCCTCCGGCCTGCCGCCGCCGAAACAGCGGCTTCGTCGCAGTCGAGGCCGCAAAATAGTTCCGCGCGTTGAACGCCTCGTGCCTCAGGAATCCGAAGAGCGTTCCGGAGAGGGTGTTTGACCCCGCCCTCGTCGTGACGTTGACGACCCCGCCGTTGAACCGGCCGAACTCAGCAGGCGGACTGTTGCTTTCAATCGTCAAGGCCTCTATCGCGTCGAGGATCGGAAAGAACGCCACTTGCCCGGGTTCCGGCTGAAGCACCGAGATGCCGTCGATCAGGTATTCGTTCGTGCGCGGCCGGCCGCCGTTGATTCGCGGCAGCGTCGAGCCAGGAGGGAGGGCGACCCCCGGGGCGAGCGATGCCAGCGAAATGAAGTTCCGCCCGTTGAGCGGCAGGGCGGCGATGGTGGGAGCGTCGACGAGATGGCCGAGCCCGCCCGTGTCGGCGCGCGAGATGACGGACGGGATGTGGATGATCTCTTGTACTCCCTCCAGCTGAAGTGCGGTGTCGAGCGCGGTCGTGGCTCCGGCCGTCAGGCGCATGCTCGGAAGAGTGGCCGGGCGAAACCCCGGGTGCTCGATTCGGACGGAATACGTGCCCGGCTGCAGCCCGGGAACGTGATAGAGCCCGGTGGCGCCCGTCTTGAGGACCCGCTCGTGAGACGTCGCAGTATTGGTGAGCGTGACCTGCACCCCTGGTATGACTTCGCCGGTGAAATCTCTGACGATACCCGTCAGGGTCGCCGTCGTGGGCTGCGCCAACAGCGCGTTGGGGAGCGCGAGGAGCGCCAGCAGCAGGACCCGCATCTGCGAGAGCCTAATTCGACATGAATCGACAGTCTAATCGACTAAAAGCATAGTAAGTCGATCTAATGAACTGTGGGTTAACGCCCGAAGATCCGGCCGATGCCCTTGCCGATTTTCGAAAAGACGGTGCCGATGACCTCGGCGGGAGACGGGCCCCGATGGACGTCGCACTTGTCGTCGGGTATCGCGTCCTCGTGCTTGAAGTATTCCGTGTAGACAGGGCACGTATCCCTCGGCACCAGGTGGCTGACGCGGCAGAGCCGCATGTCCTTGACCGTTGTCGGCACGCGGAAGGGCTCGGGCTTGCGGACGCGAGAGGTGCGCGACATGAAATCAGCCCAGATCGGCAGCGCGTATTGCGCCCCGTATCCGTCGCGCCCGATGGAGGCCGGCTGATCGAAACCTACCCAGACACCCGCGACGACAGAAGAGGAAAAGCCGACGAACCAGGCGTCCTTGAAGTCGTCTGTCGTGCCGGTCTTGCCACCGGCCGCAAAGCGCACGCCCAGCGAACGAGCGGCCGCGCCGGTGCCCGTATCGAGGACGTCGACCAGCATCGACACCATCTGGTAGGCGACGGCTTCGGAAATGACCGGTTTTCTCCGGACCTCGCGATCGAAGACGGCGTAACCGTTACCATCGAGCACCTGCACGATCGGCCGTGGCGCGACGGCGAAACCGCCGTTGGGAAATACCGCGTAGGCCGCCGTGAGCTGCAGGGGCGTCGCCTCGCCGACTCCGAGAGCCAGCGAGGGCACATCCGGCATGCGCGGCAGCCCGACCGCCTCGGCAAGCCGCAGAACGGGACGGGAGCCGATCTGCGTCTGTAGCCTCACCGCCGCCTGGTTGTTCGATTCGTAGAGCGCTTCACGCAGGGTTAATGTGTCGCGTGTTTCAATGCTGGCGTTCTTCACTTCCCACTCGTCGTAACCGGGCACGCGAAGGTCGTTGAGGCCGGAGACGACCGACACCGGCGACAAGCCGCTGTTGAGCGCCGCCGCGTAGAGGAACGGTTTGAACGCCGACCCGGGTTGTCGTTTGGCGCTGACGGCGCGGTTGAACGGGCTGCGGCGGAAGTCGCGGCCGCCGACCAGCGCGAGCACGTCGCCGGTCTGAGGATCGATGGCGACCAGCGCTGCCTGCAGCCCGGCCTGGCGGAATCGGCGGAGGCCTTCGGATACGGCGCGCTCGGCCTCTCGCTGGATCGCCGGGATGAAGGTCGACTGCACCTTCCAGTCAGGAGGGTTGTCGTCATCGAACTCGGCCCTGAATTGCTGCCGCAGATAGTCCTCGGCGTAGCCGGACGCATCACGGTTCAATCCCGGCGTCGGCAGGACGCGAGGCGGCACGGCGCGGGCGGCCTGCTCGGCCTGCGGCGTAATGAAGCGCTCCGCGCGCATCCGGGCGAGCACGACGTGGCTGCGCTTCAGCGCGCGATCGTAGTGCGACCACGGCGACAGCGCCGACGGCATTCTGATGAGCCCGGCGATAAACGCCGACTCCGACAGCGTGAGATCGGCAGCCGCCTTGCCGAACACGTTGCGCGACATCGCCTCGACGCCGTACACGCTGCCACCGAGAAAGATGCGGTTGAGGTACAGCTCGAGAATCTGCGTTTTCGACAGCCGCAGCTCGATCATCACCGCGAGCACGGCCTCCTGGCCCTTTCGGGTGAAATCGCGCGAGCCGGTGAGAAACAACGTGCGCGCCAGCTGCTGGGTGAGCGTGCTGCCGCCTTCCCGGAGGCGCCCAGCTTTCACGTCGCGAACGATCGCGCGCCCGATGCCGATGGGATCGACCCCAAGGTGCGAATGAAAACGATGATCCTCGACGGCGACGACGGCGTCCTGCAGGTACGCAGAGATGCGGCTGAGCGGGACGTCGCGCCGGTGCTCTTCGAGCGGAAACCACGGCTTCCCATCGGCGCCGTAGAACATCGTCTGGCCGATGCCTCTGGACAGCTTGTTGACGGCGAACGAGTACCGGATCACGAGGAAGACGGTGATCACGGTGGCCGCGCTGAGCACGAGCACGGCCAGAAGGACCGAAAAGTCCTTCAGCGTGCGCGGATGGCGTAGCGACACCGGCATGAGGTTATTGTAGTGGACATGTTGAGACCGGTTCTGCGGTTACTGGCCTCGGGCGCGTTGTGTTGTTCTGCCGCCGCGTGCGCGACAACTCGCGCGACGACGCCGCAGGATGTCTCGAGCCGAATTCAAAAGGAAACGGGCTACCCCACTCGAGAGGCGGCGGCGGATCCTGCAGTGCCTGATGGTGTCGTCCTCGAAGACGGCCTCACCGAGCAGGAAGCGGTGGCGGTCGCGCTTTGGAACAGTTCTGGATTCCAGGAAAGCCTGGCCGACCTCGGCGTCGCGCGCGCTGAGCTGGTGCAGGCCGGGCTCCTGCGCAATCCCGTCTTCTCACTCCTGTTTCCATGGGGGCCCAAGCAGCTCGAAGCGACGGCACGGTGGCCCCTCGACGCGCTGTGGCAGAGACCACATCGCGTCGCCGCGGCGCGGCTGACGACGGAAGCCGTTGGGGAGCGCCTGGTTGCGACCGGCTTGAACGTGGTGGCCGACACGAGACTGGCGTATGCGGGCGTGCAGCGCGCGCGCCGATTTGCCGCGTTGGCAGCCGATAGCGCACAGCTGTCGCGCCGTATCGCGGACTTGTCGAGAAGCCGGTTCAATGCGGGGGACATCAGCGAGCTCGAGTCGGAGACAGCCGATACCGACGCCGCACGCGCGGAACTCGAGTCGCGGCGGGCTGCGATGGAGACGGCACTGGCAGAGAACGCACTCCTGCAGTTTCTCGGACTCGGCGAGCGCGTTCGCCCCGGCAGCCTCACGCTCGTGGACGCCCAGCCGATCGGAACCATCTCGTGCGAGGACGTGACCCTGGCCGCGCTCGAGCATGAGGCGCTCGCTGCACGGCCGGATGTCCGCGCAGCCGAGCTCGACATCGAAGCGGCGGGCCGGCGCCTCGGATGGGAGCGATCGCGCATTTTTTCGCTCATCGCCATCCTCGATTTCAACGCGGCGGGGAAGGAGGGCGCGGAGCTTGGTCCCGGCGTCGAAACCGATTTCGGGCTGTTCGATCGCAATCAGGCCGGCGTCCTGCGCGCGTCGGCCGAATTGGACCGCGCCCGCGCGCGATACCAGAACACGCGTCAGCGAATTATCCGCGGCGTGCGCGACGCGCATAGCGCCCTCACGGCGTCGAGCGCCGCCGCTGCGAGATGGCGGACGGACGTGACGCCGCGGCTCGAGCGTCAGGCGGGTCAGACGCAACGGGCGTATGAAGCCGGCGAGATGTCCTACCTCGCCGTCATCGAAGCCCTCCGGCGGCTCAACGATGGCCGTCTCAACGAGCTCGACGCGGCGGCCGCGACCCGGCGCGCGCTGATCCAGCTCGAACAACGTATCGGACGGAGCTGCACGCAATGAGATTGATCGCGTTATTCATGTTCCTGTGTGTGGCGGGCTGCGGCAGGCAGGCAGCGGCGCCGGCAGCAACGTCTGCGGCGAAGGTGACCAACCCCACCACCGAGGCGGCACTTGCGACCGTGACACTGACCGCTGAAGCAGAGAAACGCCTGGCGCTTACGGTCGCGCCTGTCGAGCGCCGCGTCGTGCCAAGCGGCAGGCTCGTGGCGGGTGAGGTCATCGTGCCGCCGGGCGGCGCCATTGATGTGACGGCACCCGTGGCGGGCACCTTGGGTGGGCAAACGGTCGTTGCTGGACGAGCCGTGCGGCAAGGAGAAACGTTGTTTCGGCTGACACCGTTGCTGACGGGCGGAGGAGATCTGCGGATTACTGCCGAGCGCGATGTCACGGCCGCCCGCGCCGCACTGGAGGCGGCACAGCGCCGCGCCGACCGTGCCGACCTGCTTCTGAAGGACGGATCCGGCAGCCGGCGCGCGGCCGAAGAGGCGCGCGCCGATTTGCTGACCGCGCAAGCGAATCTTCAGGCGGCGACCGAGCGCGTGGCGGTCGTCAACCGTTCCCCCATCAGTCAGTCCAACGATCTCATCGTCCAGGCGCCCATCAGCGGCATCGTGGAATCGGTCAGCGCGCAGCCGGGCCAGACCGTTTCGGCGTCGGGGCCGCTTGCGAGAATATCTCGTACCGATCGTCTGTGGATCCGCGTACCGGTCTATGCGGGCGACATGCGGAACATCGATCCCGCCCAGGGCGCGTCGATTTTGCGGCTGGGCGAGCCGAACGACGCCTCGGGAATGCCGGCTCGTCGCGTCGCGGCGCCGCCTTCGGCGACGCCGGCGGCGTCGGCCATCGACTTGATGTTCGAGGTGCCTGGGGCATCCACGCTGAGCCCGGGGGAGCGCGTGAACGTGCGCCTTACCGGAAAAGGCACCGAGAACGCCCTTGTCGTTCCACACGGGGCGCTGCTGAACGACATTCATGGCGGCACCTGGGTGTACGTCAGGACGGCTCCGTATGTGTACGCCCGCCGGAGAGTGGAAGTTCAGGACATCGTGAACAACCTTGTACTGCTGAGCCGCGGGCCCGACATCAATACGCCGGTTGTCACCAACGGCGCAGCTGAGCTGTACGGCGTCGAGTTCGGCGTGGGGAAGTAACCGTATGCGCTGGCTCATCGACACATCCTTGCGCCTTCGCGTGGTCGTCGTTCTGCTGGTCGGCATGCTCAGTGTCGGCTGGCTCCGCTCGGCCGGGCAGATCCCTTTCGACGTCTTCCCGGAATTCGCCCCGCCGCTGGTGGAGATTCAGACGGAAGCGCCGGGCATGTCGACGGCCGAGGTGGAATCGCTCGTCACCGTTCCACTCGAGAACGTGCTCCACGGCCTTCCACATCTGACGACGCTGCGGTCGAAATCGGTGCTCGGGCTGTCATCCGTCGTCATGATTTTTGCCGAGGGCACCAATGTGCTCGAGGCCCGTCAGATTGTGCAGGAGCGCGCGGCCCGCGTCGCCGGGTCGCTGCCTGCCACCGCGCACGCGCCGGTGGTCATGCCGCCGCTGTCCTCGCTGAGCCGAGTGATGAAGGTGGGGCTCACCTCGGGCACGCTGTCGCAGGTCGAGCTGACCACGCTGGTCGAGCTGACCACGCTGGCAAAGTGGACCGTACGGCCCAGGCTCATGGCCGTGAGCGGCGTGGCGAACGTCGCGATCTGGGGCCAGCGCGATCGTCAGATCCAAGTCCACGTCGACCCCGAGCGTCTTCAGGCCAATAACGTCACGCTCGATCAGGTGCTGACGGCCTCGCGGGATGCGACGGCGGTCACGGCAGGCGGATTCATCGACATGCCGAATCAGCGCATGGCGATTTCACACGTGTCGCCAGTCAAAAGTGCCGGAGATCTTGCCGCGATGCCGTTGCTTCATCGTGGGGGCGCGCTGCTTCGCATCGGCGACGTGGCGACCGTCACCGAGGGCACGCCGCCGCCGATTGGCGATGCCGTCATCGACACGGGCGACGGGCTGATGCTGATCGTCGAGAAGCAGCCGGGTGCCAATACGCTGCAGCTGACACACGGTGTGGAAGATGCGTTGAACGCGCTGAAGCCGGCCATGCCGGGCGTGACGGTGAATTCCCGGATCTTCCGACCCGCGACGTTCATCGAAATGTCGCTGCATAACCTCGGGCTGTCGATGCTGTTCGGCGCGATGTTCGTCGTTGCCGTGCTGATTGTCTTCCTGTACGAGTGGCGAAGCGCGCTCATCGCGATCGTCGCGATGCCGCTGTCGTTGATGGCGGCGGCGTGGATGCTCACGCTCAACGGCCGCACGATCGATACGATGGGCCTCGCCGGCCTCATCATCGCGCTGGGCGTGGTCGTGGACGACGCGATTATCGACGTCGAGAACATCGCGCGCCGGCTGCGGTTGAACGCTGCCGCCTCCAAGCCGTTGTCGGCGATGCGCGTTGTGCTCGAGGCGTCGATGGAGGTGCGAAGCGCCGTCGTCTACGGCAGCCTTATCGTGATCGTCGTGTTCATCCCCATCTTCATGCTGCCGGGGCTGGCGGGATCATTTTTCAGGCCGCTGGCGACCGCCTACGTGCTCGCGATTCTGGCGTCGCTGTTCGTCGCGCTGACGGTCACGCCGGCGCTGGCGCTGATGCTGCTGCCGGGTGCGCATCAGCATGAAGATCCTCCGATCGTCCGGTGGCTGAAGACGCGATATCGCTCGCTGCTGCCCCCGATGACAGGCAGGCCGAAGCAGGCCGTCCTGGTGCTCGCGGTCACGCTCGTGCTGACGGCGGTCGCCGTGCCGTTCCTCGGAGAGGAATTCCTGCCGAACTTCAAGGAGTACGACTTTCTGATGCATTGGGTGGAGAAGCCCGGCACCTCGCTGCCCGCGATGCGACGGATCACCGTTGAGGCTGCCAAGGAGCTGCGCGCAGTTCCGGGCGTTCACAGCTTCGGCGCACACATCGGGCGAGCGGAAGCGGCCGATGAGGTCGTCGGTGCCAACTTTACCGAGTTGTGGATTGCCCTCGATCAGGACGTCGACTACGAGGCGACCATCGCGCAGGTGCAGAAGATTGTGGACGGCTATCCGGGGCTGCAGCGCGACCTGCTCACGTACCTTCGCGAGCGCGTCAAGGAAGTGCTGACAGGCGCGAGCGCCACCATTGTCGTCAGAATCTTCGGCCCCGACCTGAACACCTTGACGAGCGAGGCGCAAAAAGTGGCGGCCGCGCTCGGAAAGGTCGACGGCGTGGCCGACCTCAAGGTGCAGGCGCAGGTCCTCGTCCCCCAGATCGAAGTGCGGTACCGGCCGGAGAAGGCCCAGCTGGTCGGCGTCTCCCCGGGCGATGTGCGGCGCGCGGCGACGACCCTCGTGCAGGGCACCAAGGTCGGAGAGATCTACGAAGACCAGAAGATGTTCGACGTCGTGGTGTGGGGAACTCCGGAGGTGCGGGCCAGCATTCCGGATATCCGCCGCGTCGGATTACAGACGCCTGGAGGGGGCATTGTCCCGTTGGATGCCGCCGCTGATGTCGTCGTCGCCCCTACCCCCAACGAGATTACGCGCGAGCGCGGATCGCGCCGCATCGACGTCACGTGCAACGTGCGTGGGCGCGATCTCGGTGCCGTCGCCAACGACATTCAGGCTGCGCTGGGCGGGGTGGCGTTCCCGGCCGGGTATCACGCCGAGCTGCTCGGCGAGTACGCGGCGCAGTCCGAGTCGCGAAATCGGCTGCTGACGCTCGCGTTGTTCGCGCTGCTCGGCATCTTTCTGCTCCTGTTCGTCGATTTCGGCGAGGCGCGGCCCGCGGGGCTCGTCTTCGTGACGCTGCCGTTCGCGCTTGTCGGCGGCGTGATGGCGGCGTTGTTGAGCGGCGGGGTGTTGTCGCTGGGATCGCTGGTAGGGTTTGTGAGCGTGCTCGGCATCGCCGCCCGCAACGGCATCATGCTCATCAGCCACTATCGGCATCTGGAAATCGAAGAAGGGATGCCGTGGGGGCGCGAGTTGATCCTGCGGGGGGCGGAAGAGCGCCTTGCGCCCATCCTGATGACCGCGCTCGTGACGGCGCTCGCGCTGCTGCCGGTGGTGTTCAGCGGCCGCGCCGCCGGCCACGAGATCGAACATCCCATGGCCGTCGTGATTCTCGGCGGTCTCGCGACATCGACGCTGCTGAACCTGCTATTACTGCCCGCGCTCTATGCGAGATACGGGCGGCCGGTAAGCCCTATTTTGCAGAGGTCGTAGCGCCGATGTTCTCCGGCAGATCATCGACGCCGACCAGCGATCCCTGAGTGAGGATAACGGCGCGCTCGATCACGTGCTGAAGCTCGCGCACGTTGCCGGGCCACGCGAATTCCACCATGGCGCGAATCGCGTCGGGGTGAAACGACATCGCGCCCTTGCCGTGCTGCGAGGCGAACTTGCGGAGGAAATACTCTGCCAGCAGCGGAATGTCCGTGGGCCGCTCGCGCAGGGCCGGCACCGGCAGCATGAGCGTGTTGATGCGGAAGTAAAGGTCCTCGCGCAGCCGCCCTTCCTTGAGGGCGGAGTCGACGTCGACGTTCGTCGCCGAAATCAGCCGGAAGTTCGGCTTCAGGATCTTCGTGCTGCCGACCGGACGGAACTCGCGATCCTGCAGCACGCGCAGCAGTTTCACCTGGAGGTTGGGCGTCAGGTCACCGATTTCATCGAGCAGCAGGGTGCCGTTGTTGGCCAGTTCCATCAGGCCCTGCTTGTCGTTCACCGCGCCCGTAAAAGCGCCTCTCTTGTGACCGAACAGCTCCGACTCGATGAGCTCGCTGGGGATGGCCGCGCAGTTGACCTTGATGAAAGGCCCCCCCGCGCGCTTGCTCGACTCGTGAATGGCGGTGGCGATGACTTCCTTGCCGGTGCCGTTCTCGCCGGTGATCAGCACGTTAGCGTCGGTTGGCGCGACCGACTTGATCAGCTGATACAACTGGCGCATCGGCTTGCTTTTGCCGATGACGCCGGCGTAGGTGGAGGCTTCATCGAGCTCCGCGCGCAGCCGCCGGTTTTCGCTCGTCAGCGCCAACTTTTCCGACGCCTTATGGAGCTGCGCCATCAGCACGCTCGGGTTGAGCGGCTTCTCGATAAAGCTCAGCGCGCCGTTCTCCATGGCTTCCACCGCAACCGTAATACTTCCGTGGCCGCTGACGACGATGATGCACGTTTCGGGGCTCAGGCTTCTGAGCTCGCGCAGCAGATCCAGTCCTTCGACGTCGGGCAGCATCAAATCCATCAGGATGATATCGGGCTTCGAGGCGGACACAAGGTTGCGAGCTTCCAGTCCGGACGCGGCCATCTGCACGACATAACCTTCGGGCTCGAGCAACAGCCGCAGGAACTCGGCGCTGTCCGCGTGATCCTCGACAATCAGAATCCGGGTCGTGATGGGCATGGTCCTCAGTAGCATACCTTAGCCGCGCTGATTCCTGCGGCGCGCCCTGTCACCCACGCCCACAAAAAGTTGTAGCCGCCGATCGGTCCGAATGCGTCGAGCATTTCGCCGCAAAGGAACAGCCCTCGGTGTCTCCGGCTTTCCATCGTCGTCGGATCGATCTCCGACAGGCTCACGCCGCCGCCCGTGACCTCCGCCTTCTTGTAGCCTTCGTCGCCCGTCCATGGCAGCGGCCAGCGCCCGAGCGTGTCGATGAGCCGCAGCCGATCCTCGCGCGGCAGTTGAGCGAGCGGCAGCGCGAGGTCGATGCGCGCGTGCGCGAGCAGCGCTTCAGCTAATCGAGAAGGAAGGTGTGCGCTGACGGCGGAGAGTGCGGTCCGTGAGCCGCTCGGTCGAAGAGCGGCGTCCCACGCCGCATCGTCCAGCGGCGTCCACCGTACCGTGAGGTGCGCCGCCGACGCCGACTCGGCGATCGAGCGCACCGCCACGTGGGAAACGTCGAGCACGGAAGGTCCGCTGTAGCCGTGATGCGTGAACAGAAATCCTCCGGATGACACGGCCTTCCGCACCTCGGATCTCGCAGTCAGCGTGACTGAAAGGGAGACGCCGGCAAGATGTGCAAATGGAGACGGCCGGACCGTCAACGGCGTCAGCGCCGCATACGTGGGATGCATGACGTGTCCGAGTCGCGCGGCGATCTCGAGGCCGCGGCCGTCGCTGCCGGTGTTCGGCACAGACAAGCCTCCCGTCGCCACGATGACGGCGTCGGCGGCCATGGGATCGCCCCCCTGACGATCGATGGTCCAGCCATCGGCCGACGGAGACAGACCGGTCACGAGCGCGTCTGTGAAGACGGTCACGCCCTTGTGACGCGCGAGCGCGAGGAGCTTGTCCCGTACATCGCGCGCGCTCTGAGATTTCGGAAACAGCTTCGACGACTCAGGCTCTTCGACAAGAGGGAGGTCGAGGTCCTGCTCGAAGAATGCAATCTGCTCGCGGAGCGGCCACGACCGGACGATATGCCGAAGCGTGCGCGGCGAGGAATCGGTCACGAAGCGTGACTCGTCGAGGCGCGAGGGAAGGATGTTGCAACGCCCGCCCCCGCTGATCAGAATCTTGCGGCCGCCGTCCTTCGTGCTCTCCAGCAGGAGCGTCTCCGCGCCGGCCGACGCGGCGAAAATGGACGCCATCGTGCCGGCGGCGCCGGCCCCTATGACGACAACGCGGGGCATGTTGCCTCGTATTCTGTGTTATTTTGGATCGACAGTGCCGCGAACCGCCTCAGCGTTTCCCACCCTGGAGTCCCGCATCGAAGAAATCGCCGGGGAAGTGGGCGACGACTGCCTGGCGGTGTCGCTGTACGACTACGAAACGGGCCTGCAATGGTCGCAGCGCGGTGATCGCTGGTTCCACTCGGCCAGTACGATCAAGGTCGCCGTGCTCCTGGCGTTGTTTGGCGCCATCGATGCCGGCCGATTCACGCTCGACTCGCGCCTCCACGTCCGTAACCGCTTTCTCAGCCTCGTCGATCGCACGCCGTTCGGCGTGTCGCCCGGGCGCGATGCGGACAAGGACGTGCACGCCGCCATCGGCAAGACCATGCGGATTGGCGACCTGGCGCGCCACATGATTGTCACCAGCAGTAATCTTGCGACAAATCTTCTCGTCGATCTGATCAAGGTGGACCAGGCGCAGCAGATGCTGGCACGCCACGGCATCCGCGGCGTCGAGCTCGCGCGGGGCGTCGAAGACGACAAGGCGTTCGACGCAAACTTCAACAACCGCGTCACGGCCAACGGCCTCGTGGCGCTGTTTCGCGTCATTCACGAGCGCCGCGGCGTGCTGCAGGAATCCGCGCGAGAGATGCTCGAGATTTTGTTCAAGCAGGAGTTCCGGTCGGGTATTCCTGCCGGCCTGCCTGCTGAGGTGCGCGCCACCTCGCGCATCGCCAACAAGACCGGAGAAATTTCCGTCGCCGCCCACGACGCCGGCCTCGTGTTTCTGCCGGGCCGGCAGCCCTATGTGCTCGCCGTGCTGACCGAACCCGATGCGAGCACCGATCGTCGCATGGAGCGCATCGCCCGCGTGTCGAACGTGGTCTACGAGTGGCTGATGTCTTGAGCAACCTGCCGCTTCCCATCGCCGATGGCCTCGAGCTCGAGGCGCCCGTCCGTTCGCTGTTGATGCCCGGCCTGCCCGTTCGCGATTCTCACGCGCGGATCCGCCGTCTCCCACGTTTCTTTTACGTCGTCGACTCGTGGAACGTCGCGCTGCAGACGCGGCTGACGCCGCATTTCGCGATCTGGGAATTCATGGATGTCGATCTGTACGAGCCGGCGCCGCTGCGTCGGTTTCCCCGGTATGTGCCGTGCGCTGTGACGACCCTCGCGGCGCATCTCGAGGTGCTTCGGGATCAACTCGGCGCGTCCGTACACATTGCCGCCAACGGCGGATATCGATCGCCGTCGCATGGAAAGTCCACGCCCGGATCGCCGCACGCGTGGGGCACGGCCGCCAATATCTACCGCATCGGCGACGAGTATCTCGACGAGCGCGACAAGATCGAGCGATACGCGGCGCTCGCCACCGGGCTGCTGCCGGCGCTGCGCGCCCGGCCGTACGGACCCGGCCCCGGTTGTGTGGACGATCACGTGCATCTCGATCTCGGCTACGTGACGGCAGTGCCTGCCGACGCGCCCGGTGAGGAGCCGTAGACGGATGAAGAAGCATAGGGATTCGGTTTCGCGGCTCCGCCTGGCGGCGGTCGGCCTCGAAGCGGAGCTGTCTCTGTACATCGATGATGTGCCTGCGAAGCCCGAGGCGATCTTCGGCACCCCGCGTGCGTTCATCCGCGGAGATCTTCTCCATCGACGCGGCACTTCCTATCAGCTCCCGACTGGCGCGGCCGTTTACTTCGACACGGGCGTCATCGAGGTGGCGACGCCGATCATCGAGCTGGAGCGTGGATGCATCGCCCGCGCGGGGCGATCCTTGTGGGAGTCGATTTGCTTCATCCGCGCCGAGCTCGATGCGTGGGAACGGCGGACGGGGCGCCGCGCTCGGTTGGCGGGATTCAGCACCCACTACAATGTTTCGATTGATGCGCATCCACGGAAGACCAGCCCGGCCAGGCTCGACGCCTTCGCGCGCCTGCTTACCTACGTTCTGCCGGCGCCGGTGATGCTCCTGGCGACGAATCGCGAGTCGACCGGCGTGGGCGTCCGGCCGCGGGGAGATCGCATCGAAATCACGGCGGACTTCACGCCAGATCCCACGATGATGGTTGCCGCAGGCTCGTTGATCGCCGGCATCATCCGCGAGATGGCGACGTGGCCGTCGTTCGACATCAGCAGCCTGCGCCGGCGCGGGCTGCCGCGCATCCGTGGATTCAGGCCGATGCCGCACACTTCACGCAAGGGCTGGCTCGCGCGATTCGACTGCTATCCGTCAAATCCCTTCACGTCCGATGCGAACCTGCTGCGGCCGATGGCCGGCACCATCTTCACGTATTTCCGGAGACCGATTGCGCGCATCGCCGATCCGTTCTCGCTGCGGCTGATCGGCGGCGTCCTGACCGGGCGCGCACCCTCGTATCTGGATCTGGACGAGCGGCCGCCGGAGTACGAGGACGTGGGGCGCCTGTGCCGATGGGAGCCGTTCTATTCCGATGTGCTCGTGGAGCGATCGCGGCTGGAGCAGATCGTGATGCACGCGCTTTCGGGCGACAAGCTGAGGATCGACGGCAGCAACTACACGCCAACCGGCATGCAGGGGTGGTCGCGGATTGTGTTTCGGCGGGACGCCGACGGGAAGCGGCGGGTGGTGCCGCTGGACGACTTGCTGGCGCAATTACCGGACTGGGGTCAGTGAACTCCAGGGATTAGGGCCTGGGGATTAGGGATTGGCTCAGTCACGCGTGCTGAACGACTCCCTAACCCCTAATCACCAATCCCTAAGTTTTATCCAATCGTGAACGGCACGGTCGCCCGCACGGTGCCCCACTCGACGCGCAGCACCGCGCCGTTGGCGGCGGCGTCATCGATCGAGATCGTCACGTTCTCGATCGGCTTTGTTCCTCTGACCATGTTCATCGCCGTGCGTCCGATCTCCAGCTGCTTCTGATACGGAATGCCCCACTGACCGGGCTTCTCGAGGCGGCCGAACACGATCTGCCATTCTTTTTCGCCGGGCACGGTGTTGATGGTATAGCTGCCGGGCGCGAGGCTGACCGAGCCGAACTGCAGCGGTTTGTCGGTGGTGATGATCGTGGCGACGTCCGCGCCGGTGCGCCACTCCCGTCCTGGCGGCATCATCTGCGCCTCCGGCCGGCCCTTCATGAACGGGCGGCCGTACTCCACGGAGAGGTTGGCGCCATCGATCGTCCAATCGGTCCGGACGTGCGGGCTGCCGCCGCCCCCGGTCTTCAAGTCAGTCGTTTTCTGCGCCTGCACGAACACGGAGCTCGCTACCAACACGCCAACCGTCAAGCCAGAGAGATGTCGTCGCACGGATTCCTCCTGAGAAAGTGAATGATCAACTATAACCCCTTTGGAGATCGCGAGGGGGCGGTGTATAACCCGGACGGCGGAGGAAAAATGATCAAAACCTCACACCTGCTGACGATGTCCGCTCTGGCGGTTGCCGCGGTGATGCATGTTCGCGCGCAGCAGGCGCCCACCCCCGCGGCGCCCGCTCGGGCGGCCGATCCGAAAGCCGAAGCGCGTCTCGGCGCGTTCAAGACCGAGGCGGTCGCCGGCGTCGACGATCTGCAGGACTTCACGCAAAAGATGGTGGATTCGGTCTTCAGCTTCGGTGAGCTGGGCTTCCAGGAGCACGAAACGTCCAGGTACCTGGCGAACATCCTGCGCCAGCAGGGCTTCGCGGTGCAGGAAGGCATCTCCGGCATCCCGACCGCGTGGATGGCGACGTGGGGATCGGGCAAGCCGGTCCTCGCGCTCGGCTCCGACATCGACGGCATTCCTACCGGTTCGCAGAAGCCGGGCGTGGCGTATCACGATCCGTTCTTCGAGGGCGGGCCCGGGCACGGTGAGGGGCACAACTCGGGCATGCCGCTGAACATCACGGCGGCCATCGTGCTGAAAAAGATCATGCAGCGCGAGAAGATCCAGGGAACCATCAAGCTGTGGCCCGGCGTCGCCGAAGAGCTGCTCGCGACCAAGGCCTACTATGTGCGCGACGGCTATTTCAAGGATGTGGACGTGGTGCTCTTCACGCACATCGGCAGCAACTGGGGTGTGAACTGGGGCGACGGCACCAGCAACGGTCTCGTGTCGGTGGAGTACACCTTCAAGGGCGAGAGCGCGCATTCGGCGGGCGCACCCTGGCGCGGGCGCAGTGCGCTCGATGCCGCCATGCTGATGGATATCGGCTGGAACTATCGCCGTGAGCACCTGCGCATCCAGCAGCGATCCCATTCGGTGATCACGTTCGGCGGCAATCAGCCAAACGTGGTCCCGCCGTCTTCGTCGATCTGGTACTACTTCCGGGAAACCGACTATCCGAACATCAAGCGGATGTGGGAAATCGGTGACAACATGGCGAAGGCCGCCGCGTTGATGACCGACACCACCATGACCTCGCGCGTTCTCGGCTCGGCCTGGCCGCAGCACATGAACAAGGTCGTCGCCGAGACGACCTACGCCAACATCGTGAAGGTCGGCATGCCGCAGTGGAGCGAGGCGGATCAGACGCTCGCGAAAGCGGTGCAGAAAGAGCTGGGCGTCGACGAGCGTGGCCTGCCGACCGAAGTCTCCAAGCTGAACGGCCGCGAGGTCGTTCCCGATGACGAGAAACGCGGCGGCGGCTCGGACGACATCGGCGACATCTCGTGGACCGTGCCCACGGTGACGCTTCGCTATCCGGCGAACATCGAGGCCGGGCCCGGCCACAACTGGGCGAACGCGATCGCGATGGCGACGCCAATCGCGCACAAGGGGGTGACCGCGGGGGCGAAGGTGCAGGTCATGACGATGCTCGATCTGTTGATGAAGCCCGAGCTCGTCGATGAGGCGTGGGAGTACTTCCGCAACGTGCAGACGAAGGACAAGAAGTACACGCCGCTGATCGGGCCGGACGACAAGCCTGCGATCTGGCTCAACCAAGACACGATGGCCAAGTATCGCGAGCAGATGAAGAAGTACTACTACGATCCGACGAAGTACCCGACCTATCTCGAGCAGCTCGGCATCAAATATCCGACCGTGAGACCGCAATAGTCGATGGTCGCTGGTCGAGGATCTGTGATGCGAATGCTGCATGACGCGGGCTATAGAGCCGGGATCGAACGACGGCTGCGCCAGCTGCGGCCCGAGTCACCGCGAAAATGGGGCAGGATGTCGGTGGGCCAGATGCTCTGGCATGTGAACGAGGCCATGGAGGCGGCGCTCGGTCTGGTGCAACTCCCGCCGGCAAAATCCCCTCTGCCGCGCCCGCTGATGAAGTTCATCGTCATCAACATGCCGTGGCCCAGAGGCGCGCCGACGCTGCCGCAATGGGTTGCCGACAGAGATCGCGACTTCGCCTCCGAACGTGATCGCTGCCTCAGATTAATCGATGAGCTCGCCGCCAAGCGGCTTGGAGACGAGTGGCCGCACAGCCCGGTGCTGGGACACATGAGCGGCAACGACGTGACGCGGCTTCACGCCAAGCACCTTGAGCACCACCTGAAGCAGTTCGGGGTTTAGAATAGCGATACACCTGGAGGACAAACATATGCAGCGTCGCGCGATATTTTGCGTAGTGTTGATGGCGGCCGCCTCGGCCGTGACGGTTGGTGCCCAGACCCCGGCTGCCCCTGCCGCGCCGGCAGGGCAGGGCGGGCGAGGAGGAGCGCCCGCGAGCCCGCCGATGGTCCTGTCCACGCCGGCATTCCCCGACGGCGGGGTCGTGCCGAACCGGTATACGCAAGTGCAGCAGGCCGAGCGGGGTGTATCACCGGCCCTAAACTGGAGCAATGCCCCGGCGGCAACCCAGAGCTTCGTCGTGCACATGCGCGATCCCGAAGTCGCACGCAATCGCACGACCGACGATCAGGTGCACTGGCTGGTCTGGAACATCCCTGGAACCGAGAAAGGGCTGCCCGAGGGTATGCCCGAAGGCGCGCAGCTCCCGAACGGCATCCGTCAGATCAGCGCGAGCGGTCCGGTCTATCGCGGGCCAGGCGCGGGAGCGAACGGTCCGATGCACCACTACACCTTCGAAGTGTACGCGCTGGATACGACGCTCGACGTGCCGCCCGCCGCCGATGCCTGGGAAACGCGGCGCAGCCTCTTCAAGGCGATGGACGGACACGTGATCGGCAAGGCGGTGATGGTAGGCATGTTCAAAAGGCCGCAGTAGGAACGCGCAGGTTGCGGTCATCAATAGTTTCCGGGAGGTCAGCATGAGTGCGAGCCGCGCGGTCCTGTGGACGGTGTTGTCGATGGTGAAGGGATAATGCCGCGTATTCCCTTCGATCAACTCCCCCCGGACGCCCGACTTTGGATCTTTGCCGCCGAACGGCCGCTCGCCGCTGACGAGAGCAGCCGCGTGCTCGCCGAAACCGACGCCTTCATCAATGAGTGGGTCGCCCACGGCGTGCCGCTGACGGCCGGCCGCGATTTGCGTCACGACCAGTTCGTGCTCGTCGGCGTCGACGAGCGTGCGGCGGGCGTGTCGGGATGCTCAGTGGACGCCCTGGTGCGTCGCATGCAGCAGCTCGAAGGCGCGCTGGGGGTCGAGCTCGTGAACAACGGTCCGGTGTTGTACCGCGAAGGCGATGCGATTGAGCGGGTCTCGCGCGAGCGCTTTGCCCAGCTCGCCGCATCGGGCACGGTCGGGCCGACCACGCGGGTCTTCGACAACACGCTCACGCGTGTCGGCGATCTCCAGGCGGGGAAATGGGAAGTGAAAGCCGCCGAAGCCTGGCACGGCCGCGCGTTTTTCTGACGCAATCTTCCAGCCTTCCCATGACCCGAGCACTCGTTCTCGCGCTTGTGATCGCGGTTCCGGTCGCCGCGGCCGACTGGCCGCAGTTTCTCGGGCCCGGGCGCGACGGCGTCTACGCCGGGGCCGAGCTGAACGAGACGTGGGCCCCGTCCGGTCCGCGCGTCGTGTGGCGCAAGCCGGTGGGCGAAGGGCTCAGCGGACCGGTCGTTGCGCAGAACCGCCTCATTCTGTTTCACCGCGTCGACGATCGCGAGGTTGTCGAATCGTTTGACGCCCGCACGGGCGCTCCTCAGTGGCGTCACGCGTATCCCACAACGTATCGAGATGATTTCGGTTTCGACGAAGGGCCGCGCGCCGTGCCCGTCGTGGCCGATGGCATCGTCTATACGTTTGGCGCGGAAGGCCGGCTGCACGCCGTCGATCTCTCCTCGGGAAAACCGCTGTGGAATGTCGATACGATGCGGCAATTCGGGGTGGCGAAGGGATATTTCGGCGCCGCGGGCTCACCGCTCGCCGAAAATGGAACACTGATCGCCAACCTCGGCGGCAAGGACGCAGGCATCGTCGCCTTCGACGCGAAAACAGGAAGGGTGCTCTGGACCGCGACCTCGGATGCCGCCAGCTACTCGTCCGGGGTCGCCGCGACGATTCTCGGCAGGCGCTACGTCCTGTTTCTCACGCGCGAGGGCCTTGTCGGCCTCGATCCCGCGAACGGCCAGGTACGATTCCGGCGGCCGTGGCGCGCGAGGCAGGCGGCATCGGTCAATGCTGCGACGCCGCTCGTGATCGGCAATGGCATCTTCGTGTCCGCCGAGTACGGGCCTGGCGCCGGAGTGCTGCAATTCGACGGTGCCAAGCTCCTGGACGTGTGGCTGTCGAATGACGTGCTGTCGAATCACTACGCGACGAGCGTTTATCACGAGGGTCGTCTCTTTGGATTTCACGGTCGGCAGGAGTTCGGCCCGATGTTCCGAGCCGTCGACATGAAGAGCGGGAAGGTGCTATGGAGCACCGAGCGCTTCGGAGCCGGTACGGTGACGCTGGCCGGAAGTCGTCTGCTGATCGCGCGGGAGAGCGGGGAGCTGATTCTTGCGGCCACGTCGCCGGCCGCCTTTCAGCCCATCGCGAGGGCGCAGATTCTTCCGCCGACGGTTCGCGCGTATCCAGCGCTCGCCGATGGCCTGCTGTACGTGCGCAACGAGGATACGCTGGTATGCCTGGATCTGCGGCGATGAGACGGCTCGTGGTTCTAGGTTCCTGGTTCTGGGTTCTAGGTGCGGTTCTCACCTCGCAGAGCCCGCAGGCGCTGCTCAATCGCGCGGTGGCCGAATTCGAGGAGGGACGGTTCGCAGCCTCCGCCGCGACGTTCGACATGCTCGCTGGAGCGATGCCCGATCGGGCGCCGCAGCTCTGGCAGCGCGGCATCGCGCTGTACTACGCTGGGCGTTACGCCGACTGCCGCCGGCAGTTCGAATCGCATCGAACGGTCAACCCGGACGATGTCGAGAACGCGGCGTGGCATTTTCTCTGCGTGGCTCGCGAGCAGAACCCGCGCGCGGCGCGGGCGGCACTGCTGCCGGTCGGCCCCGACTCACGCGTGCCCATGCGCCAGGTGTACGAGATGTTTCGCGGGGTCATCACACCCGAAGAAGTCCTGAAGGCTGCAGGCAGCAGCCCTGACGGACAGTTCTACGCGCATCTGTACGTCGGTTTGTATTCAGAGGCGCTCGGCAGGAAGGATGCGGCGTTGGAGCACATCACGGCCGCGGCGGCGGATCGCTATGCCGGCGGCGGTTACATGCACATGGTGGCCGTCGTCCATGTGAAAACGCTTCGGTAGGGCGCGGCTTCAGCCGCGCATGTCGTAACAACACAGCCTCGGACCCGCCCCGCTCACAATGTCGCGCGTGTTCTGCACGACGTAAAGCAATCCACGGCTGAGGACGGGGAGCGCCCATGCCTCACGCGCGGCGAAGAGCCAGCTCCGCGCGATTTCCTTGTATCCCTTCGGCGTCAGATCCATCCAGAGCAGGTGTCCCAGCTCCCCGAGGCAGAGAAATTGCCCATCGACTGAGAGCAGCGATCCGCGATACGTGCCCGCCGACTGCTGGCGCTTCTCTCCGCGCAGGGTGATCGTCTCGGTCCATTCCGGTGTGACGCGCCAGACGGCCTTCCCTGTCGAAGCGTCTATGCAGGCGAGGGACGCATCGGGCTCGTTGCGACCATCGAACCCGTAGAGATAGCCGTTGCGATAAATCGGGGTGTTGAAATGCAGGCCGAATTCCTGCGTGGTCCAGAGGACTCTGTGCGTGAAGTCAGGCCGGATTTCCACCAGGGCGCCGCCCGTCCTGTAGCTCGCTGAGATGAACACCTTGTTCTCGAAGACGACGGGGCAGGAAGCGTTGACCGATTCAAACGATCGGCTGCGCCACGGGAAGGCGAAATCGATGCGGCCGTTCGCCGGATCGATCGACAACAGCCCGCCGCTTGGAGGAGTCGATTCGCCGCCCGCAAAGACGAACACACGGCGCTTTCCGTGGATGACCGCTGGCACGGGCGAAGCGTAGCTCGGCCCCCACTCTTTCCCGGCGCGCCAGGCTTCGCGTCCGGTCGCCTTGTCCAGCCCGACCACGCACGGGCCGCCGGGTGCGCCCACGTTCACGATGAGCAGCTTGTCGTCGATGAGGGGGGTGGAAGAGGTTCCAAAAAAATCCTGCGGGACTTTGAACTCCTCCGCGAGATTGCGTTTCCAGACTGGTGCGCCTGTCCGCGCGTCGAGGCAATGCAGCAGGCCTTGCGCTCCGACCGTAAACGCCCGGTCCCCGTCGAACACCGGGCTGGATCGCGGACCGTTGTTGTATCCGTAACGATCCTCGAAGTCGGTCGGATATCTGAACTCCCATTGTCGCGCGCCTGATTCGGCATCCAGGCATACGACGACCTCTTCACCCGCAAGGCGATGCAGAAAGAACAGGCGGTTGCCGGACACCGCAGGGGACGCGTAACCGGTGCCTTTGGCAAACTCCCAGACGAGCGGAGGCGGGAGCGCGCGGCTGAGCCGGGTTTCCGATGACACGGCGTTATGGGAGGGACCGAGGAAGGAGGTCCAGTCGTGCGTGACCGCATCTTTGGCGAGCGGCTTCGGCTTCGCGTGTGTGCGAGTCTGTCCCGCGGCCGCCCCGGCACCAATCGCCTGCGCCAGCAACGCCTGGAACACCGCGCGCCGCGAGATCCGGAACATCGGCGCTCATCGTACATCGGATAGGAACAAGAGGGCAGGAGACCAGGGGGTGAACTATCATGCGGGTGAAAAAACGATGAGCCCCGGACAATTTGCGGCGTCGCTCATCCTCGGTATTCTGTCAGTCCTGCTCCCGCTCGTCCTCTTCTTCACCCTGGTCGCGACGCTCGTGTACATCGCGCGCTGGTGGCTCGATCGCCCCGGGAAGTCCTAGGGCGCGACTGCTGTTTGGCTATCGCAAAAGCAGCGCGACGAGCAGGGCAATGAGCGCAAACAACCATGCGCTGCCGGCGGCGAGGATGGCTATCGCAATCAGCTTTTGATTTCTCTGGTGTTCGTGATCGGCATGCGGCCGCCCAGACGCCGTCGTGCCGGCATCAAACAGCGACTGTTTCATGACGCGCTTGCCGGCAATCACGTCGCGAATGCCTTCGTCAAGATGCCCCAACGGCCGTTCCAATGCCTCAAAGGTCGT
>JANNJO010000012.1:0-6732 GCA_031395755.1 Acidobacteriota bacterium | reverse complement strand
GCGCAATACTTTGGAACCCCGAGAACCCCTTCCCGGCACCACCCACCCTCTAGCTCAGGTGGATGGTGCTCTTCCGATCTCCTCCAGGAGGAACTTGGCCGTGGTGAAGTCGGGCGTAAAGCCGTAGTCGCGCTTGATCTCGTCCTTAATGCCGGGCTGCTGCTCGATCAACGACAGCTCGAAGACCGACTGCGCGTTGTCGGTCACGGGGCCGTAGGAGTCGACCGCAATCGTCACCGGCCCCATGCCGAGAAAGCCGAACGCGACGAGGCCGAACGCGAACACCGGCGCCGCAATCATCAGCGCATCGAAGCCCATCTGGCTCACCCAGTACGCGATGCTCATCAGGCCGACAATGATCAGGCCGAGCCAGTACGCGCTGAAGTTGCCGGCCACGAGTCCGGCCAGAATGTTCAGCGACGCGCCACCTTCGCGGGAAGACGACACCACCTCGCGCACGTGCGCCGACTCGGTCGAGGTGAAGAACTTCACGACCTCGGGGATGATGGCGCCCGCGAGCGTGCCGCAGGTGATGACCGTCGACAACTTCCACCACATGGTCCCGTCCCCGAGCCCCGGTATCAGCAGGTAGGAAATCACGTAGGTGAGGACGACCGAGACGATCGACGTGATCCAGACGAGCACCGTAAGCGGCGTCTCGAAGTTCATGGCCGTGGCATCGCGATACCTGGCCCGCATGACGACACCGTTGACGAGATAGGAGAACCCGCTGGCGATGACCATCATCACGCGGATCATGAAAATCCAGACGAGCAGCTGCACCTGAACGACTTCGCTCGGCACGGCGGTCAGGATGAAGGTGATGAGCGCCACGCCGGTCACGCCGTAGGTCTCGAAGCCGTCGGCACTCGGGCCGACCGAGTCCCCCGCGTTGTCGCCCGTGCAGTCCGCGATCACGCCGGGGTTGCGCGCGTCGTCTTCCTTGATATTGAAGACGATCTTCATCAGGTCCGCGCCGATGTCGGCGATCTTCGTGAAGATGCCGCCCGCGATGCGGAGCGCCGAGGCGCCGAGCGATTCGCCGATGGCGAAACCGAGGAAGCAGGAGCCTGCCAGATCCCGCGGGATCCACAGCAGGATGCAGAGCATGATGAACAGCTCGACGCTGATGAGCAGCATCCCGATGCTCATGCCGGCCTCGAGCGGAATCGCGCTCAGCGGGTACGGCTTGGTCCTGAGGCTGGCGAACGCCATGCGCGAGTTTGCGAACGTGTTGACGCGGATGCCGAACCAGGCGACCCCGTAGCTGCCGGCGATGCCGATCAGACTGAAAAGAAGAATGATGCCGACCCGGAACAGGGGAAAGTGCAGGAGCAGCCCGAAGTAGAGCGCGATGATGAGGCCGACGAAGACTTCCAGGATGAGAATGAACTTGCCCTGCGTCACGAGATAGGTCTTGCACGTCTCATAGATCAGCTCGGACACCTCGAGCATGGACCGATGCACCGGCAGTTTCTGGAGGCGGCCGTAGGAGACCAGCCCGAACAGCAGGCCGAGCACGCACACGCCGATGCCGCCCGTCAGCAAGGTCCTGGCGTTGTATCCGAGAAAGTCGACCTGCGAGAGGTCGGGGAGCACGAGGTTGGCCTCGCCGCCGCCGGTATGGACGGGCGCGGCCTCCGGCTGCCTCATCGACCCTTCCGCAGTGCCGGCGAAGGCGATGAACAGCGCTAGCATGAACCATTTCATCATGATCTCCCTGCCACGTTATCAGAGCTATTGTGTGTGATCTGGGCTGGCAGCGTCATGCCGCCGGTAAGAAACACGCGTATGCCTTCCTCGACGGTCAGGTCCGGAAAGAACGCGTCCTCGCGCCGGCTGATGACCACATCGCCCAGATACAGATGATTCGTCGGAACATAGACGGCGATGAGCGATTCGGTTCCGCTGGCCGACTGGATGGAAAACTCCTTGGTTAGAAATCCAAGTATATAGCCGCGCGCCTCCGTGCGAATCATCACGACCCGCTTGAAGCCGTATTCGTTATCGGGTGAGAACGCCAGCACCAGCTGCTTGACCGGGGCGTAGACGGTCCGAAAGACCGGCACCCGCAGGAGATAGCCCTCGATCCGCTGGAGCAATCGCTTTCCCAGCACGTTGGTGGCCACCGCTCCCACCATCAGGATGAGCACGGCGGTCGTGAGAATGCCGAGGCCGGGGGGGACCCGCGTGCCGAAATACCGGGCGAAGTAGCGGGTGTAGAGCGGCGCCGTGAAGCCATCGACGACGCCGAAGACCCAGATGAGCGCCGCAAGGCTGACGACCATCGGCACCAGCACAAAGAACCCCGTCACGAACCTGCGTCGCAGCCAGGGAATCAACCTCGCACCCACCCCTGAGCGGCCGCGGCCAGCAGCAACAGCCCGATCGCGATCCGATACCACGCAAAGGGCGCGAACCCTGACCGGCGCACGAACCCGAGAAAGGGCTTGATGATCACCAGCGAGGAGACGAACGCCATGACGAGCCCTACGGCGATCTCCGCGGCCCGTGCCGACGACAGCTCGTGTCGCACCTCGAGGAGTTCGTGCCCGAATGCCGCCATCATGATCGGCATCGCAAGAAAAAAAGAAAACTCCGCAGCCGCCGGCCTGTCGAGGCGCATCACCAGTCCACCGACGATGGTCGCGCCGGATCGTGACACTCCGGGAATCAGCGCCAGCACCTGACAGAGGCCGATGCCGAGCGCACGGGGCAGCGGCGTGGCTTCCGCATCAAGCACGACCGGTTCCGGTCGGCATCTCTCGACGAGGAGCATGACGAGGCCGCCGGCGATGAAGGCCATGGCGAAGATGCGCGGGCTTTCGTACAGGACGGACTTGACGTAGTCCGACAGCAGCGCTCCGGCCAGCAGCGCCGGCATGGTGGCAAGAATGATCGCGACGGCGAAATGGCGGGCCTCCGGCGTCGACCACAGCCCGGCGATGATGGCCGTGATTTTTGATCGGTACAGCCATATGATGGCGAGGATCGATCCGAGCTGGATCATCACCGTGAACACCGGGTCCTCGTACCCGAGCAGCTGTCCCAGGACGAGAAGGTGTGCCGTTGATGAGATGGGCAGGAATTCGGTGACTCCCTGCACGATCCCGAGCAGCGCCGCGGCAAAGAGCGTCACGCCGGCGATCAGACGGTTTACGCCCGGGCCTTGCGATGGGATTTGGACTTGCGCCCCGGCTGGTCGGGCGCCGGGCTCTCGACGGGGGTGCGCGACTTGCCGGCAGACGGCTTGCTGCTGAGCACGATAGCCAGCGACGGCGCGATGAACCAGCCTGAATAGGTGGTCGCGACCGTGCCGACGAGCATCGTAAAGGCGAACGCTCGCAACACTTCTCCGCCGAAGAGGTAGAGGGCGAGCACGGCCATGAACACCGTCCCCGAGGTGATCAAAGTCCGGGTCAGCGTCTGGTTCAGGCTCGTGTTGATGGCCGACTCGAGCGGCTCACGCCGCTGCAGCCGGGTGTTTTCGCGCACGCGATCGAAGATGACGATCATGTCATTCATCGAGTAGCCGACCATCGTAAGCATGGCGGCGATGACGTTGAGCGACATCTCGTAGCGGAAGAACGCGAGGAACGCGAGCGTGATCAGGACGTCGTGGAACGTGGCGACGATCGAGCCGGCCGCAAAGCTCATCCTGAAGCGGACGGCAATCCACGCCGTGATGCCGAGCATCGACAACAAGGTGGCGTAGATCGCCTGGCGGCGCAACTCGGCGCCGACGGTCGGGCCGACGATTTCGGTGCCTTCGACCTGGAACGACGGGAGGCCCGCCGCCTGCAGCATCTGCTGGACGCGCGGCACATCGGCGGACAGGTTGCCGCTCTGTTCGGCCTGCACGGTCTGTGGCAGGCGAATCAGCATCTGGTTCGCGCCGGGTTCGCCGTAGGACTGCACTTCATGCGGCAGGGCCTGCAGTGCCCGACGAATCTGATCCTCCGAGACCGGGGCGCTGAACCGGATGATCATGTTCGTGCCGCCGGAAAACTCGACGCCCAGAGGAATCCCGCGCGTCAGAATCGCAAAGACCCCGGCCGCGATGACGAGCAGCGACAGCACCATCGCGTGCCAGCGCCACCGGAGAAAGTTGAAATTCGGGTTCTTGAAAATATGCATGGCTAGATGGAAAGCGTCTGAACCTGCCGGCGTCCGGACAGGACGAGCTCGAACAGCGCCTTTGAAATGAACGTCGACGTAAAGAGGTTCGAGATCAGCCCGAACGTCAGCGTGACAGCGAACCCGCGAATCGGGCCGGTGCCGAACTGGAACAGAAAGGCCGCGGCGATGAACCCGGCGACGTGGGTGTCGATCAGCGTCAGGAACACGCGGCTGAAACCCGCGTTGATGGCGGCTTTGACGCCCTTGCCGGTCTCGAGCTCCTCCTTGATGCGCTCGAAGATCAGCACGTTCGAATCGACGCCGATGCCGATCGTCAGAATGAAGCCCGCGATCCCGGGCAGCGTCATGACCGCGCCGACGTAGGCCATCAGGCCGAGCAGGATGATCAGGTTCAGCACGAGCGCGATGACCGCATTGACGCCTGACAGCTTGTAATACACGAGCAGGAACGCCACGATGAGCACCAGCCCGGCGAGCGACGCCAGAACGCCGGCCCGAATCGAGTCGGCGCCGAGGGTCGGACCGATCGTCTGCTGCTGCAGATACGTCAGCGTGGCCGGCAGCGCGCCGGACCGCAGAATCAGCGCGAGGTTCTGCGCCTCTTCCTGCGTGAAGCCGCCGGCGATCTGGCCGTCGCCGGCGATGCGCCCATTGATGCTCGGCGCCGACTGAACGGTCTTGTCGAGCACGATGGCCAGGAAGCGGCCGATGTTCTCACCCGTCACCCGCGCGAAGGTGGCCGCGCCCTGGGGATTCAGCGTGAACCCGACGGCGGGCATGTTGTTTTCGTCGAGCTGGACGCGCGCGCTGCGCAGATCCTGTCCGGTGACGGCCGCCACGCGCCGCACGAGATAGTAGAGCGGGCCGGCCCCGCTACCAGTGGCGGAGCCGCTGCCGCTCAGGATTTCCATGTCGGAGGGCACAATGCCGCCCGTGCTGCGAAGCACATCTTCCCGGCTGGCCGCGGGCCCCTGCTCGACCAGCTTCAGCTCGAGCATGCCGGGCGAACCGATGATCTCTTTCGCGCGGTCAACGTCGGTGACGCCGGGCAGCTGCACGAGGATTTGATCGGCGCCCTGCTGCGCGATGCTCGGCTCGGTCACGCCCAGCTCGTTCACGCGGCGCTCGATCGTCTGCCGCGCCTGTACGACCGCCTCTTCACGCAGGGTCTGTGCGATGTTCGGGCGCATCCGGAAGGTGTAGCTGCCGTTGGTGCCCGTGCTCCGTTCGAAGTTGAGGCCTTCCTGTTCACCTGCCTGGCGGAAGGCCTGGTCCTGCGCCGGCGGCACGCCGTCGACGCGGAACGTCGTTGCATCCTGCACGGTGACCGTGGCCGGCACGCCGCGGCGCTTCAGTTCTTCCTGCAGCCGCGCGCTGTCCTGCTCGGTGGTGACCAGCAGCGCATCATCGGTCTGCACGCGGAGAACGAGATGCACGCCGCCCTTGAGGTCGAGCCCGAGCTTCAGCTGGCGATTGCGCAGCCACTGCGGGGCAGGCAGGTTATAGCGCGACGCCAGGATCGGATAGATGCCGACCCCGAAAAAGACGACGGTGACGAGGAGGAGGGTGATGATTTTCCAGCGTAAATTCGACATGATGTCAGCTCGTGCTGTCGGCCAGCGATTCCTGTCCCTGATAGCCCACGATCGCGTTCTTGGAGAGCTCGATCCGGACCTTGTCGGCAATCTGCAGCTGAACGGTCTGCCCGTTCACTTTCGTCACCGACCCGTAGATGCCGCCCGTGGTCACGACGCGGTCGCCAACCTTCAACGTGGTGAGGAATTCCTGGAGCTTTTTCTGCCGCCGCTTGGTGGGCAGGAGAATGATGAAATAAAAGATCGCGAAGACGAGCGCGATCGGAATCAGCTGAACGTAAGGATTGACGCCCGGGCCCGGAGGGGCGCCCATGGCCAGCACCAGGTTGTGCACACCGTCACGCATAAATAAAGAGGGGCAAAGTTAGTTCGGATCACGCTCGAGCGTGGGATCCGCCAACACGGCGGGAAAGATCCGGCGGTAATTCTGCCTGAGCTCCTCCAGAGTGGAAAACACTATAGCCTCTCTAATTCGCCGCATGGTGTCAAGGTAAAAGTGGAGATTATGCAACGTGTTAAGGGTGCCTGACGTCATCTCGCCCGCCTGAAAAAGATGCCGCAGATACGCGCGCGAAAAGTGGCGGCAGGTGTAGCAGGCGCACTCGGCGTCGACGGGGCCATCGTCTTCGGCGTACTCGGCGTTCTTGATATTCAGCCGCCCGGTGCTCGTGAACAGCTGGCCATTGCGGGCGTTGCGCGTGGGGAGCACGCAGTCGAACAGGTCGATGCCCCGCGCGACGCTCTCCACCAGATCGACCGGCGTGCCGACGCCCATCAGATACCGGGGCCGATCGGCCGGCAGGAGCGGAGCGGTCTGTTCGGTGATGTCGTACATCTCCGGGATCGGCTCTCCCACGCTCAGGCCGCCGATGGCGTAGGCCTCGAAGCCGATCTCCAGCGTGCCTTCCACGCTGCGGCGGCGCAGATCCGGAAACGTTCCGCCTTGAATGATGCCGAACTGCGCCTGGCCCGGGTTCGTGTACAGGGGTCTGACCCC
>JANNJO010000001.1:0-4840 GCA_031395755.1 Acidobacteriota bacterium | reverse complement strand
GGCTGACCTTAGTACGAGAGGACCGGGTTGGACGGACCTCTAGTGTATCGGTTGTCACGCCAGTGGCAGCGCCGAGTAGCTACGTCCGGAAGGGAGAAACGCTGAATGCATCTAAGCGTGAAACCCTCCACAAGATGAGATTTCCCGAGCCATAAGGCTCCTAAAGGCTCCTGGAAGATGACCAGGTTGATAGGCCAGATGTGTAAGGGTAGCGATACCTTTAGCTGACTGGTACTAATAAGCCGTGCGGCTTGACCATATTTTTTTGCACGCTGCGTGCAATGTGGATTGGATAAAAGCGACCGTGTGCAGAATGTTGAGTTGTCGAGGATCAGCCCATGATCTTTGAAGAAATCGCCCCGCCTTCGCGCGCCTCACGCGCGCCTCACGCGCGCGTCGGCGCGGCAACAAGTTCCCGGTGGTCATAGGATCAGGGTCACACCCGTTCCCATTCCGAACACGGAAGTTAAGCCTGATACCGCCGATGGTACTGTAGGGGAAACTCTATGGGAGAGTAGGTCGCTGCCGGGAGTATTCAGGGAAAAAAGCCGCTGTGAGAAATCACAGCGGCTTTTTTGTTGTGCTCTCAGAAGGTCAACTTCGTCACGAACGTCACGAACCGCATGATCGTTGTGGAGGCCGACGTAACCGTTCCGAACTGGGTCGAGGTGGGATTCAGGTTCGGAGTTCCCCAGTGCATGCGGTTCAGCGCGTTGAGCATGTCCACGCGGAACTGCAAGGTTTTGCGCCCGGGCAGTTCGATCGACCGCAGGACGTTGATGTTCAACACCTTCAGGTCCTGCCCGCGCACGCCGTCTACACGGAACGGGAACGCGCGCTTCTGGAAGTTCGCCGGGGTTCTCGCGGGATTCCGCTCGAAGCCCGCGTCAGGGTTGAACCAGCGCTCCGGGGTCGGATTGTCGACCGCGATGTCTTCGAGGTTGCCGTAGAAAAAGATGTTGTTGATCGGGCCGATGGCGTTGCCCGACCACTGGAGCAAGGCGCCGGGCTGATACTCGAAGATGCCGCTCGTCTGCCAGCCGCCGACGATCGCGGCGAGTACGCCGCCGTTGTTCAAAAACTTCTTCGACCTCCCGAACGGAAACTCGACATTGAACGTGGCGACCAGCCGGTGCGGCCTGGCGTTATTACTGGTTTGCCAGAGCCCGGGCTCACGGTCGTACTCTTCGACCGTAATCAATTCGTCGAATTTCAAACCCGTGTACGTGAGGTTCCCGGAGAAACCATTGGCAAACCGCCGGTCGAGGGTAATCTCGATCGAGGAAGCTCGATTTTTTCCGAGCGGCAGATTGCTGTAGTTGAGACTATTGATCTGAGGGAATTCACGCAGTAGGCGATGTCTCTGGACTGTCGGGCTGGTGAAAAACGAGTTGCCCGCCATCTGGTTGTAGAGCGCGGGGCTGCTCGTCCTCAGCGACTCGAAATTTCCGATAAAGAACGGATTCGTCACGTTGGCGTTCAGCAGATTCTGCTGCGTGTTATCCCGTACGTTGCTGCCGTTGAACCACTCCTCAGGCAGATAGTCCTGCCGGATGGTTGTGTCGAGGTGGTCGCTGACGCTGCCGTTGTAGGCGACCTCGACGGCCATGTTGCGGCTGATCTCGCGCTGCAGGCTGACGCGCCAGCGCTGCACCCGCGGGTGGTCTCGATTGAGATTCGGAGCCGTGTACGCCGAGCCGACGACGGTATCCACTCCGAGCGAGTTGCCGAGCACACTGTCGAATCGCGTCCCGGTACTCCGGACTGGAAATGGATCGAGCATTGGCGAGATGCCCCTCTTCGGGTCGCCGAGCAGGAATGTCTGGCCGAAATCCACACTCAAATTGCTCGTCGTGGTCTGGGAGAATCCGGTCTGGGTGGGGGCGAACGCCGTGGCGTTCAGCGTGTCATAGTACATACCGTAGCCGGCCTTCAACACCGTCTTGTCGTTTATGCTGTACGCGCCGGACGCACGCGGCATCCACAGCGACTGCCCCCTCCAGCTCTTCCCGGACCCGGATGCGTAGACCGAACCGCCACGCACCTTGAAAGTGCTCGCGGGACGCTGTGCAATCGGGCTCCTGGCATAAGCCGCCTCAGCGAGCTGCGAAATGCTCAACGTGGCGTTCGGGTCGAAGTCCACCAGCATCTGGTCGTCCGACTCCCTGATACCGTCCTCGTACTCGTACCGGAAGCCGCCGGTCAGCGTCAGCTTGTCTGAGACACGCCACGTGTCCTGAAAGTAGGCCCCCCCCCAAGGCGACGTCACGTGATATTGCGCGGTGTAATCGGCCTCGACTCTCGTGGGCATCCCAAGCATGAAGGCCGCCCAGCTGAGGCCGAGATTCCCGGCGGGCGACACCGTCGTGTCGTCAGCCTTGCGCGTATAGGTGTTGTCAAAGACGAAATTCCCGGAGACGTTTCCGGGGTCGTTGCGAACGCGCTCGTGCCGCCGAACGTCCGCTCCGGCCTTCAACGTGTGCGAGCCGCGAACCTGTGACACGCTGAACTGGCCTTGAAGGTTGGTGGCCTGGTCATACGTGCCCGAATTGTCCGAGAACATCTGGTAACCAGTAATCGACATCCGCGGCAATTGACAAGAGGGGACCTCGCCGAAGTTGCCACGCGCTTTGCAGGGCTCGTCCATATACGCCGGAAGTCCGACACTGGTAGGGGTGAATTCCTTATATCCCAGCCGACGGTCGGTCTCCAGGAAGCGATTGGCGCTGAGCTGACCGTCGATGACCGTCTGACCGGCCACTCGCGTCCAGGTGCCCGTGTGGGTCCACGTCTTGCGGAGCCGACTAACCGCGTTCAGACCAGGCTGATTGAGGTACGTCCAGTCCCCATGTCCTTCGGTGTAGTTGCTCCCGCTGGTACGAACGAAGAACCGATTGTTTTCGGAGTGGTTGTAGTCGAAGCGCGCGCCCCACACGTGGCTCCTGAGAGGATCGGGCTGGGCGGCGTCGAGGAAGTTGTTCGTCGGCTCCTGCGATGATGACGTGGGATTCTGGTTCGGCGTCGGCAGCGTATCTGTGTAGCGTTTGTAAAGCGGGTTCGTGATCCGGTTCCCTGGGACGATGTTTCCCGGAAAGGGATCGCGGATAACGTGTCCTGCCCGCGCGGGATCGGGACGCGTCGTCAGGGGGTCGTAAATCTGATATTGCGAGCCATTCGGCAGAAGGAGGAGGTCGGAGAAGTCGCCGGCCAGATGGTTATGGCCAGGATCGCTTCTCGGAATCGTCCTGTTCGCTGACGCCTTGCCGTTGAAGTTGTCGTTTCCGTACGCGTAGTTCACGAACATGAAGAGCTTATTCCGGCCATCGATCACATTCGGGATTTGAACCGGGCCACCGTACGTTGTGGAGAAGTTGTGTGAAAACCCGCTCTCGTACGCTGCCCTCGTCTGGGGATCCCTGTCTAATACCGCCTGCTGGACTCTGTTCGGCGGGTTGAACTTGTTCGTCCAGTACTGGTGGTTGAGCGTGCCGCGCGGCGTGTTTGTGCCGGCCCGGGTCATCATGGAAATCCCAACGCCAGTACCGTGCCCCACCGTCGCCGTGAAGCTCGTCGTCTCGACGCGCATTTCCTGGATCATGTCGGAGTTGGGCGAGGTGGCCATTTGCCGATTGACGCCGTTGTTGGTGGCGCCGTCGATCGTCCATTCGTTGCCGCCGACGCCGCCGAGCGGTATCGCCGATGCAGAGGGCCCGCCGACAAACCCCTGGCCGGCGTATACCACATTGGCACTCGCCATCAGGCCCGGGGCGAAACGAGTCAACAACACCGGCATGTTCGAGAACACGGGCAGGTTCTCGATTTGACGCTGCGTGAAGCTGGTTCCGATTCTGACGGTGTTGGTTTCGAGCAGCGGCGCCTCGCCGACAACGGTGACCGTCTCGGCGAGCGTGCCTAACTCGAGGACGAACGGAAGGGTCACCTGTTGACCCGTCGCCAGACTGATCCCGGCACGCCTCAAAGTCTTGAATCCCGTCATCTCGACGCTGACTTCGTAGTTGCCGGCATTCAGCAAGCGCGCTTCGAAATATCCATTGCTGTTCGTCGTTAGTTGTTGGGCGACGCCAGTGTCGACGTTTGTGACCTTGACGGCGGCGCCTGGGATGACCCCCTGGTCATCGCGGACTGTCCCCGACATGGTGCCTCTCGTCTCCTGAGCGACCGCCGGAATGCCCGCCAACAACAAGAAGGCGAATACCAGAAACTTTCGCATACAGGCTCCCTTCTGAGCTCCTAGTTGACGCCTCAAAGGCGGCGCGACGTTGCGCAGAGCAAAACGACTTCCCGCATGGTAGGATTTGGCCCCAAACCTTAGCACGAAAGGCGGGCCTTATGAAGATGAACCACAGATCCCTTCTTAAATTGCTGACGGCCGGCGCGGGGGTTGCGCTGCTCCCGGCGACACGTTCGGAGGCCGTCCGGACCTCATCCAGGACCTCGCCGGAAGCCTGATCGGAAAGAATCCGTTCGAGATCGAGCAGATCTGGCACCACATCTACATGGACCGGTTTTATCCGCCGGGGCGGGAGAAGGTCCATGGGCAGGGGGCGCTCGATCTCGCGCTGTGGGATATCAAAGGAAAGGCACTTCAGCTCCCGCTGTACGATCTGCTTCACGCAAGAACGGCAAGCTGTATCCGAACGATCGCCATGGGATTGGCGTGACGGTCAATTTCAAGGCGCTGACAGATCGGCGACTTCGATCAGCCGCGCAACAGTAATGTGTACAGTCGGCCGGATGGATCGTTGACGCACTGGTAAGGATGTCGGCGGCCCCCCCGATCACTTCTTCAGACCCGCCGTCCAGTTGACCACGAGCGTGA
>JANNJO010000480.1:0-5742 GCA_031395755.1 Acidobacteriota bacterium | reverse complement strand
ACGACGTGGATCTCTGACGTGGAGTGGGTGAAGCGGGGAGCGATGTTCGAGCCGGCGGGTCAGGCGCAGTGGATAGGCACGCACGCCGCGCTGCCCGTCATGCAGCCGATCGGCGATCGCCATCGCCTCTTTTTCAGCTCGCGCGACAGCCGCGCACGATCGCACATCGGGTTCATTGAGTTGTCATTGGACCAGCCTCACGAGGTGCTCGGCGTCAGTGCGGGTCCGGTGCTCTCACCTGGACCGCTTGGCGCCTTCGACGACGCGGGAGTGACCAGTTCCTGCGTTGTCGATCATGGCGGTTGCCTGCATTTCTATTACACAGGCTGGAGCCTTGGCGTGAGCGTTCCCTTCTATTTGAATGCAGGCCTCGCGCGAAGCGAGGACGGGGGTCGGAGCTTTCGAAAGATCTCTCTGGCGCCGTTGCTCGACCGCAGCAGCGTGGACCCGTATCTGACGGCATCGCCATGGGTGCTCGTCGAGAACGGGACGTGGCGCATGTGGTACGTGTCTGGTACGGAATGGGCGGACCCACCAGCCGGCCCGCGCCATCGGTATCACATCAAATACGCTGAGTCGGCTGATGGCCTTCGGTGGGACCGTCGCGGTGTGGTTTGCATCGACTACCAGTCGAGCGACGAGTATGCCTTCGGTCGTCCGTGCGTCATCCGCGACGGTGATCGCTACCGGATGTGGTACTCGTACCGGGGATCGAGCTATCGGATCGGATACGCCGAGTCCCACGATGGGATCGTCTGGACCCGCATGGACCTGGAGAGCGTGTTGGACGTCTCTGAATCCGGGTGGGACTCGGAAATGGTGACGTATCCGCTCGTCATCAGCCACCGCAACCGCCTGCACATGCTGTACAACGGGAACGGGTACGGCCGAACCGGGATCGGCCTTGCGTCGCAAGGGCCGCTTTCTTCGTGATGGCGTCCTTCATCCCTTTCAACCGGCCCTATACAACCGGACGAGAGTTCGAGTACATCCAGGAAGCGATTACGCGGGCTCATCTCTCCGGCGATGGTGCGTTTTCGCGCCGGTGCCAGGCGTGGCTGGAAGGGCAGATCGGCTGCGGGAAAGCGCTCCTGACCCACTCGTGCACCGCCGCTCTCGAGATGGCCGCCTTGCTCGCCGACATCAGGCCTGGCGACGAGGTCGTGATGCCGTCATTCACATTTGTGTCGACAGCCAACGCCTTCGTGCTCAGGGGAGGGGTACCGGTCTTCGTCGACATCCGCCCCGACACCCTGAATCTCGACGAGCGAGCGATCGAACCAGCGATCACCCCCAGAACGCGCGCCATCGTCCCTGTGCACTATGGCGGCGTCGCATGCGAGATGGACGAGATTCTGTCCCTGGCCCGCAGACACAAGCTGTTGGTCATCGAAGACGCTGCCCAGGCGCTTGGCTCCACCTACCGTGGGCGGCCCTTGGGGGGGTTCGGGGATCTTGGCGTCACCAGTTTCCATGAAACGAAGAACCTCATTTCGGGCGAAGGGGGCGCGCTCTTGATTAATGACGGCGATCTGGTCGCGCGTGCCGAGATCATCCGCGAGAAGGGCACGGATCGAAGTCGTTTCTTTCGGGGCGAGATCGACAAGTACACCTGGATCGACCTCGGGTCGTCATACGCCCCCAGCGAGCTGACCGCCGCCTTCCTCTGGGCTCAGATGGAGGCCGCAGAGGCGATCGGCGGGCGCCGTCTGGAAATCTGGCATTGGTACAACGACGCCTTCGCCGACCTCGAGCGCCGCGAAATCATCCGGCGGCCAATCGTGCCCGCGCATTGCCAGCACAACGCACACATGTTCTACGTCATCACCCCGGGTTCCGCCATGCAGACCCGTCTCCTGGCGGCGTTGAACGCGGGCGGCGTGAACGCGGTGTTTCACTACGTTCCGCTGCACTCTTCCGCGGCCGGCCGAAAGTTCGGGCGATTCCATGGCTCCATGCACCACACCGAAAACATCAGCGAGCGATTGGTTCGACTGCCCCTCTGGATCGGGATGGAGCAGGCGGACATCGACCGCGTCGTCTCGATGGTGGAGGGCGCCCTCGGCTAGTGATGAGAGCGACGAGGGCAGTGCGTGATTTCGGCCGAGCGGCGTCGGTCGTTTTTCCCGGAGGACTGATAGTGGCGGCCTTCGCGGCTGCGATGCTGAGCATGAGCGGCGGCCGTCTGGACGCCCTCGCGATCCTCGGCCTCGTGTACGGCGGTACGGTCATCACCGCATCCGGTTACTTGCTCGTCCTCTGGGCACTCGAAAAGGCCTCCTCGGAGATGGCGTTGTCGATCCTCCTTGGAAGCGTGGCGACCAGCCTCGTTCTCACGGGCGGATGCATCCTGAGCGGCCATAGCGCCGGCACGATCTTCGTGTGGTGGAGTTTGCTGGTCGCGGCCATGGCTTTTCAAGTTGCCCGACACCCATCGCCTTTCCATGCTGTCAACCTTGTCAGGCGGTTCGATCCTCTGGAGTTGGCTTCAATCGTTGCGATCGGCCTGGTGGTCGCGGTCTGGTGCCGCCGAGCCGCCCGTCTGCTTCCGACCCTTGACGCGACCGGCCTGTCGCCGATCTGGTCCGACTACTTCATTCATGGCACCGAGGTTGCGCAATTCGGCGTTTCGCTGGCGGAAGGACGTGCTTCGTTCCTCCTCGTGGATCAGCCCCTCGTGTTCTATCACTACGCTTCCTACATGCTTCCAGCCGCCGTCGCAGGCCTGGTGGATCTGCCTGGGTTGGGTTTGGCGACGAGCGTGCTTCTTCCTTACGGCATTCTGCTGGCGGCGCTCGGCATCTTTGCATTCGCCAGAACGATGGCGAGTGGGGCTATCGCTCTTCTCGCCCCGATGGCCTTGTTGCTGCTGCCCGATGGGTCGAGCGTTGGCTTCCGCAACGGGTTCTTCGGTTTTCACTGGCTGCTTTTCACGGCGCCTGGGAGCGGCTACGGGCTGGGAGTCGCATTCACGGCGCTCACGGTCATGGCGATGTGGCGGGCGAACAGACGCCCGGCGAGCCTCTGGCTGGGCCTGATCGTGACCGCAGCCATCTTCGAGTTTCGCGCGCATATTTTCATCCTGTTCGCGCCCGCTCTTGCGATGACGCTGCTGTGGGAGACAGACCTGGTTCGCCGGTATAGGCGCGTGGCCGCATCAGCCATGGTGATCGCGACCGTCGCTGGCGCCGTGTGTATCGCGACGGTGCCTGTCGCGCGCCAGGCCTGGCTTCAGTTTTCCGCCTTCGGTGCCTTCATGGAAACCATCCACACGGGGATGTCGCCGACGGCGTACGATGGCCTCTATCAGATGATCGGGCAGGAGTACGGCCGACCATCCGCATGGATCATCGGCTTCTGGGCGCTCATCCCGATCGCTCTTGGTGCGCTGACCGTCGCATTGCCCATGGCGCTGGTGGTCGCGGTTCGACGCACGGGGTGGCAGGCGCTTGATTCCTTTCCGATCTGGTGCACCGCGGCTTGGCTCGGGCTGGTCGTGTGCGCTCCGAGTGCACCCCATGGAGACGTCACCGAGTACCAGCACCGGGCTTTCGTCCTCGTTTATGCTGTCGTCTTCGTTTGGACCCTCCTCTTGCTGGATCGCGCGATTCAGGCGAACGGCCCTGTGCGAACCCGTTCGCGACTCGTCTTCATCTTCCCCACGCTCATCCTTGCCGCTCTTGTTGCCGGAATGGCCGCAAACTGGGACAAGGATCCGGCGCAGCCTCAATTTGGGTGGGGCAGCCGGCACTTCGGAACCAGGCTCGATCGTGGGTTGCTGGACGCAGCGACCTTCGTGCGCACACGGGCTGTTGTCGGTGACACCTTCGCGCTGATTCCAACCAATCGGTGGAATCAAGAGGACGACGTGGCGACCAGGTTTGCGGCGTTGGCAAATGTCCCCGCCTACCTGGCGCGCGCCGGAGTTCAGGTGCTCAACGGTCGAGAACGCGCGGCGTTGGCGGAACGGCGCCTGGCCGAACTGAACCAGATCGCGACGACCAACGATCCGGAGGTCGCGTTCTCGAAGCTCCGAGAGATCGGCGTGAAGTATCTCGTCGCTCTTGGCGACGGCGGCCCGCTCTTCGATCCAGATGGCTCACGTGCTGCGTTCCGGACGGGTGGCGCGGCCGTCTATCGCACCAGATGAGTTGAATACCGCCGGCCGCTGCACGACACTCCAGTCGCTGCTCGCCGAAAGGAACTCAGATGAACCGAATAGAAGAAGAGAACCAACATCCTGGGACCACATCGTGGCGAAACACCAATGCCAGTGTGGATGGTAGGAGACGGAGCACTGACATAGAGGGTTATTGCTCGAAAACCAGCCTCTCGGCCGGCGACAGGCTTGCAGTCTTCGTGAGCAGCACGGCTCCATTCACGCTGGACTTTTATCGAATGGGTTTTTATGGGGGTACCGGGGCGCGGCACATGGGGCAGATCGGTGTCTTCCCCGGCGGGAAACGCGACGACCCGCCAATCGGGGAGCTTCAACTTCGCGATTGTGATTGGCCGCCGAGCGTGATCTTCACCATCCCGGGTGATTGGCTCAGCGGCGTTTACCTCGGTAAGTTGACGCAGGTTGATGTGCCGACGCCCACGCAGAGTTACGTGATTTTCGTTCTTCGCGACGAGCGCACATGTGATTTTCTCTTCAAATGCAGCGATGCGACATGGTCTGCCTACAATGCATGGCCGGACGAGTATTCGCTCTACGATTTTCATGGCCCGGCTGCCAAGATCGGTTATTGGGGCCCAGGTGTCCAGGTCAGTTGGGACAGGCCCTACGCCATGGCCCAACCCTGGTACGGTCTCCATGAACCCGAACGCTGCGCGTGGATGATCGGAGCGAGTCAGTTTCTGATCTTCGAGTTTCCGCTTCTCTTCTGGATGGAATCGCGAGGATACGACGTCTCGTACATCAGTTGCATGGATCTTCATGTGAGCTCGTCGGTGACCCTGCGGCAGCGAGCGAAAGCGCTTCTGGCGACGGGTCACGACGAATACTATTCGGTCGCCATGCACGACAACTTGACGGGTGCGGTCGACGCGTCCGATGACATCCCTCAAAAGGGGCTCAGTGTTGGGTTCCTCTGCGGTGGGAGCCTGACGGCCGTCACCGACATCGCACCGCCCCCTACGAACTCCAATCGAGGCAACCGTGTCATTCGGCGCGTCGGAAGGTGGGGGCCGATTGAACCCTGGCTCCTCGCTCTTCAGCCCGAGCAGAGCGAATTCACCGATACGTCTTTTCCCGACGCCGGAGAGCTCATGGGGGCGCGGCTGATAGATCCATGTGTTGGCGTGGCCGACTGGCTATGCACGAACACGCAGGGCAGCCTGGCGTCGCGGTTCTACAATGGAACCGGACTCGCCGACGGGGACCGTATTCACCATCTGGTCGGGCACGAGTTCGTGGGGAGCCCGGTGGACAAGCCGGGTCTCGAGGTACTCGCCGAAGGGCACCTTCTTGACGGAAACGGCGTACAGACACCAAGCCGGTATACCGCAACCCTCTACCCGGGCCCCAAGGGCAACTTTGTTTTCAACGCATCGACGCTGTGGTGGCCGCAATGGCTGAATGTTGCGCCACCCCTGCCTTATCCGCCTGGCGGGGAGCCACGGTTCGCCTGGCCGGGCACGATCGTACCCGACCCCGGTGAGATGGAAAAGGTTGAACGGATGACCGCCAACCTGTTCGAGATGTTTCTTGGATGACACTGGCTGAATTCGCAGGCTGAA
>JANNJO010000457.1:0-14851 GCA_031395755.1 Acidobacteriota bacterium | reverse complement strand
CATCGGCGCCATCGGCGCGGCCGGGGTTGCCTGCGCAAGCTGGATCGCACGCAACCTCACGAACCCGTTACCGCCCTCGTTGCCAAGCGCGTTGTTGCCGACCGAGTCGCCGGATCGTTTACGGATCGCGACCGTAGAGAGATTCACAAGGCGGGTGCGGCGCTCGCCGGCGGCCACCTGCGCTCGCAGCTTCGACACCGCTCCTGGCAGACCGGCTGGGCATACGACGATCGGCAGGTAGTCGCCCTGACACACCTCTCTAATTCCATGGACATGGCCTTGCTCATCCGCGATCTGGTTTCCTTGCTGGAGGCGTACCGCGCCGCATGCCTGGAGCCTCACGGAAACGAGCGGCTGGAATTGGCGGATGCCATCCTTCAGGGCCTGTCCGCCGATCCCGAACTGCTTCTGACCCGTCTGGACCTCCTCGGTCCTTCGACCATGATCGAAGATCTATTCAGCGCGCGGGGCGAAGATGGCGAGGTGCGTTACACGCCGGCGGGCCAGGCGCATCGCGAGTGCCTCAGGAAATACGCCGCACTCATCGGGCAAACGGCGGCGTCTCTGAAGATAGATGCGCTCTCACTCGATCCTGCGCACGCTCTCTATTCGCCTCTTGCCGTCGTGTACGGATTCTGTGCAGATATCCTCTCGAACATGGTGCTGAACACGCTGCACGCCTCATCATCGGCGGACCTCAGCCTTGAAGACACATTCATCAGTCTGGGACAGCTTGAGCAAAAGCGGGCTCAGGCGCAGGAATGGCAGTGTCTGCCCAAAGCCGAAGGCGAGCGTGATGCCTTTGAACATTCAACTGAGTGGGCGGCAGCGATGTTCGCGCGAGTGGTGAGTGGGCTCGAGGCACGTGCCGCGCGGCCCACCGAACCCAACGCGTCGGCGTTCCCGACCTCGCGTCTCTATGTCGTGCCGCGTGGTGCGACCATCGACTCGTGGCCAGAAGGGGGGCTGCCGGCCGGGGTAGTCTCGGCGCAGGAGCACTGTTTGACGTCGGACGTCACGCGGGCGCGCGACACAGCGGCCACCTCGCTGTCGAGGAGTCGATTGTCCACCGACAGGGCCGAGGGACGATTTCTCGCCAGCGTCGAAACCGACGGCGCGTGGTTCGGCGTGTCCAAGGCTCTGCTGACGATCTGCACGAGCCAGGGAAAAGACACACTGATTTACGACGTCCCTCTCGGCGTGATCGATGTGCTCCGCCTGACGTGCTCGGAGCTCCTGGTCTTACCCATGTCTCCAGAATGATTTGAAGCCGAGCTGCGGCCTTGATCCGTGGGGCTGGTCACGTTATACCGCTGGAACCTCGAGCTGGCCTTGTGGCCGCTGATTGAGTGAGACTACGCTTCAACAATTCATGGAGGCTCATCCCCGTACGACAGCGGAGATCGCTATCGAGAGCGGTTCCGCAGTCGCGTTGGCGAAGACCATCAGCAAGGCCACCTGGCGCCTCGTGCCCTTCCTGCTGCTGATGTACATCCTCGCGTTCCTCGATCGCGCGAACGTGGGATTTGCGAAGGAGTCATTCCAGCTCGACACCGGGATCGGTGAGGCGGCCTACGCCTTCGGCGCCGGCGTGTTCTTCGCGGGCTATGCGCTCCTGGAGGTGCCGAGCAACCTCATCATGCACAGGGTGGGTGCCCGCATCTGGATGGCCCGCATCATGGTGACCTGGGGCCTCGTCTCGGCGGCCATGATGTTCGCTCATACCGCGACGACGTTCTATGTGCTCCGTCTTCTTCTGGGGATCGCGGAAGCGGGGTTCTTCCCCGGTGTCATCCTGTACCTGACGTACTGGTTCCCATCGTACGCGCGCGCCAAAGTCATGGGGCTTTTCTACTTCGGGGCGCCGCTCGCGTTCATTCTCGGTGGCCCCGTATCGGGCCTCCTGCTCGAAATGGACGGCGTGTTGGGCCTGAAAGGATGGCAATGGATGTTCATGGTGGAGGGCCTGCTCGCAACGGCGACCGGGATCTGGGCCTACTTTTATATCGACGACAAGCCCGCTGATGCGTTGTGGCTCGACGCCGAGGAAAAGCGCCTGTTGAACGCGGCCGTGACAGCGGAGGATCAGGACAAACGCGTCCACGGTCCCCACGGCGCGCTCGCGGCGCTCTGCAATCCGGGCGTCCTCTACCTCAGCGCGATCTATTTCCTGATCCAAGTCGCGGTGTACGGCGTGGTGTTCTATCTGCCAACCCAGGTGGCTCAACTCCTTGGCAAGAAAGTGGGACTCGAGGTGGGCCTCGTAGCGGCGATTCCCTGGGTCTGCGCGTTGATCGCCGCGTACCTGATCCCACGCTACTCGGACCGGACGGGCGGGCGCCGGTGGACGGCCGCGTTCACGCTCGCCGTCGCTGGTGCGGGCATTGCGGTGTCAGCCGTGGCGAGCCATAGTCCGCTGGTGGCGCTGATCGCGTTGTGCTTCGCGGCGTCTGGGTTCATTGCCGTTCAGCCGTTGTTCTGGACGTTCCCGACCGGATACTTGTCGGGGGCCGCGGCAGCGGGCGGCATCGCGCTGGTGAATTCGTTCGGGGCGGCGGGCGGCTTTACTGGACCGATCGTCAGGACATGGGCGGAGCAGTCGTTCGGCCGGCCACTCGCCGGCCTGTATGTGCTCGGGCTCGCAGCCTTCATCGGCGCCATCCTGATCGCGATCGTCGGCGTGATGCTGCCCGGCGTGGACAGGGATGAACGGCGGAGTATCTGACCATGAGCATGCCCACCATCAAGTACGTTCGTGCCTTTACCCTCCGTGGGGGCGGTGCCGACTACCACGACCAGTCCGTTGGGCACTGGATCGACGACCACATCGCCACGCCGATGAGCAAGTACGAGGACTACCGCCAGAGTCGTCAGAGCTTCGGCCTCAACGTGCTCGGCACCCTGGTGGTCGAGATCGAGGCGAGCGACGGCACCGTAGGCTTCTCGGTCACAACCGGCGGTGAGCTGGGCTGCTGGATTATTGAAAAGCACCTGGCGCGGTTCATCGAGGGTGCGCGGGTCACCGACATCGAGAAGATATGGGACCAGATGTTCAACGCCACGCTGTACTACGGCCGCAAGGGCATCGTCATCAACACGATCTCAGGCGTCGACCTGGCGCTCTGGGACCTGTTGGCCAAGGTGCGCAAGGAGCCGGTGCACGCGCTGCTGGGCGGCCCGGTGCGCGACGAATTGACGTTTTATGCGACTGGCGCTCGACCCGACCTCGCCAAGCAGATGGGTTTCATCGGCGGCAAGCTGCCGCTGCACCACGGGCCCGCCGAGCGCGAAGAAGGACTGAAGAAGAATCTCGAACTGCTCAGCAACATGCGCAGCAGGGTCGGTGACGACTTCTGGCTGATGTACGACTGCTGGATGAGCCTGGACGTGGATTACGCCACCCGTCTGGCACGCTCGGCGCGCGAAGAGTACGGCCTGAAGTGGATTGAGGAGGCCCTGCCGCCCGACGACTACTGGGGTTACGCGGAACTGCGCCGGAACGTGCCGCGGGGATTGCTGGTCACCACCGGCGAGCACGAGGCCACCCGCTGGGGCTTTCGCATGCTGCTCGAGATGGAATGCTGCGACATCCTGCAGCCCGACGTCGGCTGGTGCGGCGGCATCACCGAGCTGCTGAAGATCTCCGCGCTGGCGGATGCCCACGGCAGGCTTGTGGTGCCGCACGGCTCGTCGGTCTACAGCTATCATTTCGTGATCACGCGCCACAATAGCCCGTTCGCCGAGTTCCTGATGATGGCGCCCGAAGCCGACAGGGTGGTGCCGATGTTCAGTCCGCAGCTGCTCGACGAGCCGGTGCCCGTCAACGGCCGCATGAAAGCATCCGCCCTCGACGCTCCGGGCTTCGGCGTGCGGCTCAATCCGGAGTGCAAGCTGCACCGTCCCTATCCCCGCTGATAGTGAAGAGCTGGTAATGAAGATTTTCGAGGGCCGATTTGCCGGCCGCACTGCTGTTGTCACTGGGGGAGCTTCCGGCCTTGGCCGCGACGTTGCGCGGCGAATTGCCGCGGAAGGGGGACGCGTCTCGATCTGGGATCTCAACGCCGAGCTCGTTGCCGAGGCGTCGAACGCGATTGGCGCGAGCCATGTTGCCATTCTCGACGTTGCCGACTATCGCGCTGTCTCAGAGGCGGCTGTGTCGGCGCACAATGCTTTCGGCCGGGTCGACGTGCTGGTGAACAGCGCGGGCATCACCGGCGCGACAGCGCCGGTGCATGAGTTCCCGGTAGAAAACTGGATTCGTGTCATTGAGGTCAATCTCCACGGCACCTTTTACTGTTGCCGTGCGGTTGTCCCATTCATGCTCGCCTCAGGGTACGGCCGCGTGGTGAACATCGCGTCCGTCGCCGGAAAGGAAGGAAATCCCAACGCGTCGGCCTATTCGGCGTCGAAGGCGGGAGTGATTGGCCTGACCAAGTCGCTCGGAAAGGAACTCGCAACCAAGGGGGTGCTCGTGAACTGCATCACGCCGGCGACGTTTCAGAGCCCGATTCTGGAACAGCTACCGCAAAGCCAGGTGGAATACATGCGTTCGAGGATCCCGATGGGCCGGCTTGGCGAAATCCATGAGACGACCGCGATGGCGTGCTGGCTCGCCAGCGACGAATGTTCGTTCTCCACCGCGGCAACCTTCGATACATCGGGCGGGCGGACGACGTACTAAAGGAGAACCCGGATCCGGAATCCAGCGGCGAAGCGTGCATGAGGCATCGTGCTCGGGCTAAGATGGTCCCGTGAATGGAGGCAGAACGATGTGGAAGAGTCTGACGCTTTTCATGATCGCGCTGGGCGTGGCGCTCACGGCGCAGGGGCAGTCCATCACCTTTTTCGTGAGCAGCACCGGTTCGGGAATGGGCGGCGATCTCGGCGGATTGGCCGGGGCAGACAAGCACTGCCAGGCGCTCGCCGCGAAGGCCGGCGCGGGCAATCGCACGTGGCGTGCCTACCTCAGCACCTCGATGCCCGACGTCAACGCTCGCGACCGGATCGGAAGCGGACCCTGGTACAACGCCAAGGGGACGCAGATCGCGTCGAACGTTGCGGACCTGCACTCGGAAAAGGCCAACATCAATAACGACACTGCGCTCGACGAGCAGGGCCGCCCGATCAACTCGCAGGGCGCACCAAACCGGCACGACATTCTGACGGGGTCAACGGTGGACGGAAATTCGAGCACGACGACTTGCCAGAACTGGACGAGCAGCGCCGGCGACCAGAACGCGATCGTGGGACACCATGATCGCCTCACGTTCGGCAAACCTGGATCGCCCTGGAACTCAGCTCACCCGTCCAAAGGCTGTTCGCAGGAGACCCTGGTCGCCACCGGCGGAGCCGGGCTGATCTACTGCTTCGCGCCCAAATGATCCGCGAGGCCGGTCGCGCGATACGGGGCAAAGTCATTCCAAATCTGGTCGATGACCGTACGAGTGGGCGTGAGCGGATCGGCTCGTGCCGGCTGCGCCTCTGAATAGAGGGACAGAGTCACCCTCCCGCACTGCGGACCGAATGCGTCGGGATCGAACACGTACAAGCCCTCACGGATAACGCTCTTCTCGTCCACGCGGTGCTCGAGCACGAACGGGTGGATCGGTGTGACCTCGACCCCGGCGCAGGTCGCGCGCATGTGCCCGAAGCTGGTCTTGAAGTCCTTGAACGGCGGCAGGACCGCGCCTTGCGTGCGCGCCGCCTCGCGGGCCAGCCGCTTCCAGAATCCTTCCACCATCTTCGGGGTCGCGCGGACGATCAACACTGCGGGCAGGCTGCTGAAGTAATCGGACCAGGCGCCGAACTCGGTGAGCCGGCCAAGGCTGGCCTCGGCCTCTGGCGAACGCCCGCTCTGAGCGCCGCCCGTCCAGCCAGACCGCTGCCGTGCGCGATGCACCATCGGCGGCGTGATGAAAGCCACATCGAAATCAGACGCCGACATCACAGGAACAGCCAAGTTCGGCGTCGTGCCTTGCCGGGCATCCGCGAGCGCGCCCGCAGGATACGGCCGTGCCGGATCTACAGGGAGACGGGTCGCCACCGGTGGTTCCGCGCCCGACACCATGGGCAGAGCTGCCGCCAGAGCCTCGCAGATGAAGACCGTTGGTACGACGGCCGCCTCATCCGAACGGAAATCGGGTTCCACCGCCATCGACGTCAGGCCCACAACCACGCCTGCGTCGTTGAACACCGGGCCGCCTGATCCTCCGAAGGGAAGTCGCACGTCTGTTTCGACGCGACGCGGCTGAAGGGCGGTCACCTCGCCACGCACGAGCTCTTTCTCACCCGTATGCGGCACCGTGATGCTCGCAATCGCCTGACCATCGTCGAGGGAAGACGCCCGTGACGGCGGACAGGCAAGTGCCAGCGTTGGACGGGTGGCAACGACGCTCGGATCGACCCGGACAATTGCGACATCTCGCGATCGCCCCGAGAGCAGCACGTTCGCGGGCACCTTCACCGTCGGCGAGAGCTGCACCTCGACGACTGTCGCCGTACCGACCGCTCGGCCGTCTGTCGCGATGAGCCCACTCGAGTCCACCACAAACCCCGACGCCCGCGCGGTTGGGGACCACATGGCGACAACACTCTCCTGATACTTGCCCAACAAAGGGTCCTCGCGGGAACCGCCGGCAGCCGGCGGCGATGCCAACATCGACAATGGGACGATCTCGGCGTTGTCTGCAGTGAGATCGAGGCTGAGGTTACGGCCGGCGACGATCTCGATCTCTTGCGTCCACTGGTACGCGCGCCCACCGAACGCGACCGGGCGATCGGATTCGACGAGGTACGAGCCTGGCCGCAGCGTGAGAACGACGGTGCCATCGGCAGCCGTGAAAATCCGCCGCGGCTCCGCGCTGGGCGGGTTGTCGCTGACGAGCAGCGCGTGACGCTGGACGGGCGTCGCCACTTGCGCGTCGTTCGCCAGCGTGATCTTGATTCGCAGCACGCCCTGTTCCGACTGCGCCGACACGGCGGCGACGGCGAGAAGCGCGAGAGCCACCGATGCGTGCCGCATGAGAACTGAGGCTCGCCGCAAGTGTCGATGGGGCATGGCCACTAGAAGCACACTGTATCGTCTATCCATCATGGATCGCGACGAGAAGCTCTGGACACCCCTGCTGGTGCGTGAGCCGATCCTTTGGCGCTCACTTCAAGGGCTGGCGAACGAACTGTCGTAAGCGGACGATTGGCATTCGGCGCTGTGTCACGCCGGAAGTGATGTCGATCGGCGTCGCGGCAGCGCGGGACGGACCTCAGCGTGCTCATGCCGCGTGACGAAACCACTCTGGATCCGCGCGCGCTGCATGAGGTCCGCGTCGGCGGAGAGCAGGTGCGCACCGACGTCGATGCCGAATCCTTCCAGATTCAGACAAGCTGGTCTCGCTGAACTTCGACTTCCGCATGACCGCTCCCGACTCAACGTCAGAATAAACGCGCTTGCTTGAATATCCCAGAATTGGGATAGTCGTGCGGTGCGACGTGTCCTGGCTGCGGACGAGAAGTCGCTGCATAGGGTCGGGTCCTCCAAGCGCGACTTCCTGAGCTTCCCCGCGGCGGTCAAGGAAGACATGGGAAATGCCCTCGGCATTGCGCAGTTCGGTGGGACCGCTCCGACGGCGAAACCGTGGCAGGGGCTCGGTCCTGGCGTGCTGGAGGTCATCGAGTCGCACGACGGAAATGCGTATCGCGCCGTGTACGCGGTTCGATTCGAGAAGGCGTTGTACGTCCTGCACGCGTTCCAGAAGAAGTCGCCCTCAGGCATTCGTACGGCCAAACGGGACGTCGATCTTGTCGCTGAACGCTTGAAAACTGCGGAGAGGGATCACGAGGAACACTATGGCAAGCAGAAGCGTTGAACGAAGAGAACCGGTCACTCGCGGCACCGGAAACGTCTTCGCGGATCTCGGGTTCCCCGACGCCGCCGAGCGTCAGGCCAAGCTGCGCCTATACGCTGAATCAGGTGCTTGAAGCGCGCAAGCTCTCGCAGGCGGCTGCCGCCAAGGCGCTGGGAGTCACGCAGCCGAAGGTCTCTGCGCTTCGTCACTACAAGCTGGCGGGTTTCTCCGTCGAACGCCTGATGAACCTGTTGACGGCTGTCGACCAAGACGTCGAAATCGTGATTCGGCGCAAGCCCCGGTCTCGGAAGGCTGGCCGGATTAGCGTCGTCGCCGCGTAGTGCTGCACAACATTCACGCGCACTCAGGCGACTTCCCACGCCCATAACGAAATGCCTGCTTCCCTCTGGTAGTGGGCCTAGTCAAGCCAGGCGAATTGTGGGAAGGGCGCACAGGCTCGTCTTGGCCTCTTTGCAGCAATGGTGCATTGAGGCCTAAGCAGCGACAGTGAGCAACCCAACCGCCGTGCGCCAGCGCCGCTGCCCGGCGTGCCGTTCGTTTGGTGGTCAAAACCTGCGTCAAAGTTGACTCAATCGCCGGCTGCTGGAGCCAGGGACGAACTGGCGCGGTCGCTACGCACTCACGCCGCGCCGCTCCACAACTGCAAGTACCGACGGCTGCACGCCCCCGCAACCAACATAACCGACCGCAGTCGAGTTCATCGTCCGGACTTGCGCCGCGGCCAGCATCGATCCGAGGTTCCCTACCACTTGTCACAATCCCCCGGGGCATACCCCCAGGTGGTGTGTGAAGCCCGGCGCCCAACGCGCGTTCGATAATGGCTCTCTTGAAGCGGCGCCTCAGGCCACGGCGAGGCTCCGTGGACCCGGCGCATGCTGGACGGTGGTGCGGTACAATCATGCCGGCCTCGACGCGTAATGGATCTTCGAGAACGAAGCGACAACCCGAACCGGCATCCTTGGGAACTATCCCGCGCCGACATGGTGCTGAATCTCCTGCAGCGCGACGGCAGAGACGCGCGATATGCCGACGTCGGATCGGGAGATCTGTACTTCGCACACCGACTCGCTGAGCAGACCGACGCTCCCATCTATGCCGTCGACGTGCATTACGACCAGCCGACTGTAAATGGCCAGATCCATGTGTGCACCGCCCTTGCACAGGTTCCCTCCGCATCTATTGACTGGGCGGTCCTGATGGATGTGCTCGAGCACGTCGCCGACGACATCGCCTTCTTGGAAGCCATGAGCAGAATACTGAGCCGGGACGGGCGAGTCCTGATTACAGTCCCGGCGCACCCATTCCTGTGGTCGGAGCATGACGTGTTTCTCGGCCATTACCGGCGATATGATCGCGAGCGACTGCGGGCCACGCTCATCCGCAGTGGACTCGAGGTGCTCGAGAGCTTTTATTTCTACGCGCTGCCGTTCATGATGCGAACCCTGTCGGTGGCATCGATCAGGGTCGGCTTTGCCGGCCCGAAAACTGGGGCGGTTGCCGTGTGGCCATTTCCAGCACAGCATCCGTTCACAACCGTGACGCGAGCTGCGCTGAATGCCGATTTTCGCGTTTCGAGGCTCCTGGGCCGGAGCCGATGGTCCAGCTGCGGGCTCTCCGTGTGCGCGATATGCCGCCGAAGATCTGCCTGATCGTCCCCTGCTACAACGAAGCCGACCGACTTGACTTCTCGTCTTTCTCGGATCTTCCCGCCAACGTAACGTGCCTGCTCGTTGACGACGGATCGACAGACAGGACGGCAGAAGTGGTTCGCGCCCACGAGTCTGATAGTCTGCGGCTGCTCCAACTGCCGCGCAATGTTGGCAAGGGGGAGGCCATCCGCCGCGGCGTGCTCCACGCAAAGCACAGCGGGTGGCTCGATCACGCCGGCTGGGTCGGGTACTGGGATGCCGATCTCGCAACGCCCCTGTCGGAACTCGACGGCTTCATCGCGTATGCGGGCCTGGCAGAAGGCCGAGTCGACGGCATTCTGGGCAGCCGCATCTCGAGGCTGGGGAGCAACATCGTGCGTTCGTACCGCCGGCATTTGCTTGGACGCGTGTTTGCCACCGTCGCCGCAGCGATGGTGAAGGTGGAGTCGTATGACAGCCAGTGCGGCGCGAAGCTGTTCAGGCCGGAACTGGTGGAGGAGGCCTTCGGCGAGCCTTTTCTTTCGCGGTGGATCTTCGATGTGGAGATACTTGCGCGCCTCCGGGGGCGGGAATTGATCGAGTATCCGCTTCGGCGCTGGGTGGACGTCGGCGGCAGCAAGGTAAACGTTATCCGGGTGGCGATCCCCACGCTGATCGATCTGATCCGCATCCGGCGCAGATACCATGTCTGACGTCCTGCTGCACGTCGTCAATGCCATCCACGGACTGGCTGCTGCAGTCGTGTTTGCCGCGTGCTTCTTTGTTGCCGGTTCTCTGGTGATTCCGCGGCGCCTCGACGCTGCGCTTGGCAGCGGAGAGACGCCTGCGATTCTCGGAGCGACCGTCTACATGCTGCTGTGCTGGTTTGGGGTTGGGTTCGCGATTCCGGGCAAGCAGATGGCCGCCGCATTTACAGGCGTCGTGGTCGTCGCGACGCTCGTGCGATACCAGTGGCTGGGACGCGCGCTGCAAGCCAGGAACGTGTTCAGCCGTGAGTCCCGCTTCTGGTGGACGGCTTTCGCGCTCCTATACGCGCTTGCCTACCTCTACACCATGCCGCCCGTGGGCGGCGATCATCTGCCAATCGCATGGACGGGCAATATCGATCTATTGACCTACATCCGGTATACGAGACATCTGTGGGACTTGGGGCCGTCGAACCTGATCGGCTTTGAGTACCTCAACTTTGTCTATCTGCAAACCGCCGGGCTGTTCTATCTGATGGGATGGTTCTCGGTGCTGTTCGGCGGCGATCCGCTCAGCGCCGCCATGCCGGCGCAGTTCGCGCTAACAGGATTGATCGGCACGGCGTCGGCGAGGATCGCCCGGGCCGTCTTCGGTATCCATCGCGGGGCTGCCGTGGCGATCGGCGCCATGGTCATCAGCGCCCCGTTCTTCCGCTATCTCGTGGGTGCGTACTACCTGTCCACTCTGATGACGGCGCCCGTTTTCTTGTATCTGCTCTGGACGACGCTCTCGCTGCGTCCTGTGCAGCACTTCAAGCTTCCGGTGCTCATTCGCTTTGCCGGCGCGCACCTGCTGCTGCTCTTCATCTATCCCTTCCTCCTGTTCGCCGGACTGGCGGCCCAACTCGGTACTGTCCTGCTGATGTGGATAGGCGAGCTGCAGGGAGAACGGCGGAGATGGCCCGAGGTCTCGCGCACTGCGGTCGCGTCGTTGGTCGCGGTCGCCGCGTCATTCAGCGTGGTGGGCGTCTGTTTCTTTGACCGGCTGAGGTGGTCACTCGACATGGTCACTGGCCTTTCGCAGGTGGGTGTCGCCGGCTGGCCTCTTGAAGTGATTTCGCCGCTTGCGGTGTTCGGTTTCCCTGGTGTTCGAGGCGAGGAGATACAAGTCGCGCCGGAGCTTCGCGTATGGGCGATAGCCGGATTTCTGCTGGTGGCGCTCGTTTTGGTGTGGCTGTATTTCTGGGTATTCCGCCGGCAAGCGTCAGCCCCTCAGAAGGCGCTGGTTGCGCTGTCGGCCGCCGGCATTCTCGCCTACTGCGTGTACTACCTTCGCGTGGGTCCGTCGTACCAGCAATGGAAGTTCGCGTCTTACACGGTTCTGCCGTTCGTATTCGTCGTATTCGCGGCCGTCGTCCGAGTAGCGCGCGAGACGCGCCGTGATCGCGTGGTGGCCAGCGGGCTGATGGCCGTTGGAGCGTTCTTCATTGTCGGTAACTTCGTCGTGCATGTGCGGCAGGACCGCGCCCTCATCCGCCTGCCAGGATCGGTGCGGAGCATCGAAGAGATAGACAAGCTGCGGACCTTTCGAGAGATGACTCTCGAGATGCGAGGGCCGTGGCATCTGTTCAACACGTACCTCGGTTTGTACTTCCTGCCATCGAAGCGCGTGCACGTCGTCAGCACTGCGTTCCGGCCTTCTGAGAAGCTCTCGCTCGAGACGATTTCGACGACGCGCCCGCTGTTGCTTGGCGGGTACGGGTGCGAGGGGGTCGGCCATCATGAGACGATCTCGCTGCCGAATTTCGGATGCCTCGTGCTGGCTCCGCCGAGCCCGGTGCCGGACGTCGGCTATCCCTTCAAGCAGAGTTTTTTGTTCATCGAGTGGGATTCCATGACGGCCCGTGATCCGGGCGGCAGATGGAACGCGCGGCCGGCGCTGAATTTGCGCGTCACAGCCGACCCCGGGCGAGTGCGCGTGGCGGAGGATGCCCACCTAAACCTGTTCGTCGATCCGTTCCGGCGCGAGGACGAAAAGCCGATCCGCTTGATGCTCTCCTGGGGAAAGAATCGCCGCGGCGAGTTCATGTTGCAGGAGGAGGAGTGGATCAGTGTGCCTGTCCGGTCGGCTGATTGGGCGGGAAACCGTGTTTGGACCCTGCCAATCACCGTCGATTTTCCCAACGGGCGGACGATCCTGTTTCACGAGTTGTCAGTCAGCGCGGAGCCGCGAGGAAGAATGGTTCTAGAGTCCCGACACCCCGCGCCGTAGCACCGGCTGAAGGTCAGGATAGCAGCGGCCGCATTGGGACCGCGGGGGGAAGTTCCACGTACGCGCGCTCGCGGCGCCGGGTCCTCCAGTGGCGCGATCGCGACCCCCGAATCCATCCGACGCACAATTCGACAAGGTGTGAACGGCGATTGACAAATGTAAACACTTTGATATACATACTCATCAAGACAGTATGCCTGACAAACTCAGACGCGTCGATCCGCTGTTGCCGCTCAAACCCAAGGTTCTCCACATTTTGTTGGCGGTGGCAGATGGACCTCGGCATGGCTACAGCATCATGCAGGAAGTCCTGGAGCGGACCGACGGCCAGGTGCGGCTCTGGCCCGCAGGGTTGTACGGATTGCTCCGTCAACTCGAAAAGCTCGATCTGATCCTGGAGTCGGACAAGCGACCGGCCGCCGACGAAGACGACGAGCGGCGCCGGTACTTTGCGCTCACACCGCACGGGAAGCGCGTGCTGGATGCCGACGTTCGGCGCCTCGAAGCGATTGTCCATCACGCGCGCTCGAGCCGTGCGTTGCGAAAGCCCCATCGCGCATGACGAGCGATCGCCTCTTGCGGTGGTGCGCCCGGAGTTACGCACAACTCCTCTGGGTGCTTCGGGTTCGCGATAGCCGAGAGCGGCATGCAATCCGCGAAGACAGCGAGCGCCTGCTCAAAGCCGCTCACACCCATGGGTACCTCACTCTGGCGACGACTTGGCTCGCGCTTGTCTGGGATCTCGTCGTCGTCGGAGCACGGGATGATGCCGCACAGGCACTGCGGGCGCTCGTGCGCTCGCCGAAAGTCACGGTCGGCATTTCACTCCTCCTTGGACTTGGTGTAGCGGCCACGACCACACTCTTCGCGTTTGTTGACGCGGTGCTTCTTCGACCGCTCCCATACGATCAGCCGGATCGACTCGTCATGATGCTGGAATCGAATGTCTCCCAGGATCGCATTCGCGAGGGCCCGTCCCCGGGCAATGTCCTCGACTGGGTCGCTCGGAATCATGCGTTCGATGCGATCACCGCCTGGATGACCGTCTCGGCCACCCTCCGGGGACGCGACGGCGGCAGGCCTATCAAGGGGGTGCACGTCACGCGCGGTTTCTTCGACGTGTATCGTCGTCAACCAAGGCTTGGGCGCACGTTCCATGCGGACGAATACGAAGGCGCGGCGTCGATCACGTCGCGGCAGGCGACCAGTGGCGAACCGGTCGTGGTTCTGAGTCATCAGCTATGGCAGGCGCTGGGAGCCGATCCTCAGGTCGTTGGTCGGACCGTCTACGTTGAAGGCCGCGACTGGCGCGTGATTGGTGTCATGCCCGAAGACTTCGTGGTGCCCGACGCGGCGGCTGCCTTTTGGGCGCCGTGGGATATCCGTGTGTCGTACCGCGGCCCGCGTTTTCCGCACGGACCCCCTCGCGACTTCCGGTTTTTGCGCGTCGTTGGTCGGATGAAAGCAGGGATGTCCATCGAAGGCGCAGAGGCGCGGATGCAAACACTGGCGAGCGGATTGGCGGCTGAGCATCCGGAAACGAACGCTGGTTGGAGTATTCAGCTGTTTCCGCTCGCGGACGAAATCGCGCGGACGAGCCGTCTGGAGCTCCTCCTCGTCTTTGCGGCGATGTCCTGCCTGCTGTTGCTGGTCTGTGCCAACGTCGCAAGTCTGGCCATCGCGCGCGGCGTCGCGCGCGCGAGGGAAATCGCAATTCGACTGGCGCTCGGGGCCCGCGGGAGCCGCGTCAGGCGACAGTTGATCGCAGAAAGCCTCTTGAGCGCGATCGTCACGATGGGCATCGCCGTCTTACTCACGGCGTGGTGGGTGGACGCGGCCGTGTCAATGGCGCCGGCCGGCATTCCCCGCATACACGAGGTGGCTATCAACGCACGAGTCGTGTCGTTCGCCGCCGTACTCGCGCTCCTGGTCACCGCTGTCGGAAACGCCGTTCCGATCTTTCGCGCCAGCCGCACACCAATTGCGGGCGCGCTCAAAGACGGGGCTGCCGTTTCTGGAAGGACCTCTGCCCGACTGCGCTCGGGACTGGTGGTCGCCGAGATCGCAGCCGCCGTGATGTTACTCGTCGGGGCCGGGTTGCTGGCCCGGACATTTGCGGAGTTACGAGGAGTTGATGTCGGCTTCGACGCGAGCAACCTTCTCGTGTTGCGCATCACGCCTGATGCAGCGCGGTATCGGACCGCTGCTCAGGCGACCGATTACTACCGCCGCGTGCTCAACTCACTTCGCGAGGTGCCCGCGATTGCGTCTGTCGCGGCTGTCACGGCTCTTCCCATGAGCACGATCGGCTCCGACTTCGCTCGGCCGTACTGGCCTGAGCACGCGCGCCCTGAAGGCAAGCAGGTGTCGCAAGCCAGCGTT
>JANNJO010000447.1:0-2004 GCA_031395755.1 Acidobacteriota bacterium | reverse complement strand
CTGCCGAATCCGTATCGACCCGTGAAGGGGTTGGCGGATGGCGGCGGGTTGATGGTGCCCGGCGGCGACTGGGCGCGGCTTCCGGGCGGCCGCGAAATGGGGCCACCCGCGTCGATGCACGTGGACATCGATGGAGAGAGCATCTGGGCTTTCATCAGATGCGACGAAACGAACCCCGTGACGGTGGCCAACGGCGGACGATTCGGCGCCGACTGTCTCGATCGGAATGGCAGGATCAAGAACATCGACACCGTCTACAAGTTCGATGCGAAGGGCAACGTCCTCAAGAGCTTTGGCGCAGGGATGTTCATCTGGCCCCACGGACTCCACGTGGACAAGGAAGGCAACGTGTGGGCGACCGACGGGGCCAGCCCGGATGCCGTCGCGATGGCCGCGAAGGCCGGTGGACGCTTCGGCCACAGGGTTGTCAAGTTCAGCCCGGACGGCAAGGTGCTGATGACGCTCGGCGAAGCTGGAGTGTCAGGAAGCGATCAATCTCACTTCATTTCACCGAGCGCTGTCGCGGTAGCGGCCAACGGAGACATTTTCGTCGCCGATGGTCACGGGGTGAGTGAGAACAACCGCGTGGTGAAATTTTCCAAAGAAGGCAAATTCATCAAGGCATGGGGCAGAACCGGGTACGCGCCCGGAGAGTTTCGGACGCTGCACGGGATCGCCATTGATTCCAGAGGCCGGGTGTTCGTGGCCGACCGCGGAAACAATCGAATTCAGATCTTTGACCAGGAAGGGAAGCATCTGGCTACGTGGCTGCAGTTCGGGACGCCAAGCGGCATCGCCTTTGACGAAAGGGATCAGATCTACGTTGCCGACTCAGAGTCAGACAACGTGACGAACCCGGGCTGGGAGCAGGGAATCAGAATCGGGGACGCGAGAACGGGCTGGGTGACAGCCTTCATTCTGGATTACGGAGGCGACCCGAGGACGCTGACGGGAAGCGGGCCGGAGTTCGTCACGGTCGATCGTGCGGGCAACGTCTTCGGCGGAGAGCCGCGCCCACGCGTTCTGCGAAAATACGTGCGGGTCCGGTAAGCCGATCACCAACGGCTCCCCACCGTGACGAATAGCCCTCGTCGATCGCTGAGGTAGGTCTCAAACGCGTGTTGCACCTCGACTCCGAACGAAAATTTATGCGGCGCCGCATTGTAAATGGAGGCGCCGTGCCACAGATTCCAACGCACGCCGAGTCCGCTCCTGATGTCACGCCGGAAGTCGTCAGACTGGAGTCCGCTCACCTGCGCGCGAACGTAGGGCTCCAGCGTCTGACTGGCGCCGGTCTTCAGATGGTAACCGGTTCGATAGTCGGCCGTCAGTGCGCTCTGTTTGTTCACGATGTAGCGCCCGGCGTCCAGGTACAGGTTCTGCGCCATCCAGCCCCGCCCCGATGGATGCCAGTCGTCGCTGAAGCGTCCGGCGTTGAAGAGCGACATGCTGGCGCGCAGCAAAACTTCACGACGCTGCGACGCGAGGTGAGTCTGATGCTCCGCCGCGAAGTACAGCACCTGCGTTCGGAACGGTTTCCATCGCACCCCTGCGCCGATGGTAGCGTTCTCCATCGGCACCGCGCGGCGCTCCTGTCCGCCGTCGGCGAGGACGCGCACGTACATCGCCACCGTGGTGCCGCTCCGCACGGGCTGGGCGCCGAGCCGGTACTCGACGTCGAACTGTGAGTACGAGCTATAGTGACCGCCAGGTTGCGCTGCAACCATCCCCGTTCCCACCTGTGTCCCGCTAAAGCCGTCCAGATTCACGGTGACTCTTCGGCCGAGATCCTCGTGCAGCCGCTGTAAACCGAACCGACGGTCCGCCAGGGGCACGGCAGCCTCGGCTGCGAACGCGGCATCCTCGAACGGGAGCGCATCAATAACTCGCTCGGCGTACCAGCGGGCTTCGACGTTGCGGCTGAGTCGCTGTTTGACATACACCAGCAGCCGGGCGGCAGCGAGGTTGCCGGGATCCGCTTTCCAGGCTTGGTCCAATGCCAGC
>JANNJO010000437.1:0-5374 GCA_031395755.1 Acidobacteriota bacterium | reverse complement strand
GTCCAGTCTTGAAGAGCGGGCCGAGCAGATCGCGGTTGATCTGGGCTTCGTTTGGAGTGGCCACTTAAGCGCCCGCCTCTTTCAGGTAGACGACGCGCGGGCGCGTGCCGAGCTCTTCGAGCAGGCGATAGCCGCGGCGCGAGTTCGCTAACTGCGAGACCTGGCTGTCGGGATCGCTCATGTCGCCGAACACGAGCACCTTGGCGGGGCACGCCTGGGCGCAGGCGGGCTGGATCTCGCCGTCGCGCACGCCCCGCTCTTCGTCCTTGGCCGTGTCCTGCGCGCGGCGAATCCGCTGCACGCAGAAGGTGCACTTCTCCATGATGCCGCTCGTGCGGACCGACACGTCAGGGTTCAACTGCTCGTTGAGCGGGCTCGGCCACTCCGGCGTGAACCACGTGAAGTAGCGGACGGTATAAGGGCAGTTGTTGGCGCAGAACCGGGTCCCGACGCAGCGGTTGTACACCTGCGCGTTCAGGCCGTCGGGCGTGTGATAGGTCGCGTTGACCGGGCACACCGGCTCGCACGGCGCTGCATCGCACTGCTGGCACATGACGGGCATGAACCGCGCGCGGATGTTCGGGAACTCTCCCTCCCAGTAGCGCTCGATGCGGATCCACTGATGCGTGCGTCCCATCGCCGCCTGTTCCGGCCCGACGATCGGCAGGTTGTTTTCGGCATGACACGCCACCATGCAGGCTTCGCAGCCTGTGCAGCGATCGAGATCAACGGTCATTCCCCACTGGGGCATTTCTGAACCTCTATCCTTCCGGTTCTAGGCTCTATCTATGTAACGGATGCTCGTGGTGTCCTCGAGCGTCCGATGCACCGAATCTGATGAGTTCCTCGTGACGACCTGTCTTCGTTGCGCTCACCCGGACACCCGTCTGCAGAACGGCACCCGACGCAGGGTCGAGCGCTGATCCGGCGAGCCGCAGCGGGTTCGCGCCGCGGCTGGCGTAACGGCCGTACTGCGTGTGACCCTGGCCAACCGGGATCGCAATGACGTCCGGCCGAAGCCCCGGATAGAGAAAGGCCGGCAGCTCGATGCTTCCCTGCGGCGAGGTGATCGTCAGGATGTCGCCTTCGTGAATCTCGAGCGTGTGCGCGGTCTCGGGGTTGATCTCCACCCACGAGCCCCACATCACCGTCGTCATCGGGTCGGGCATTTCCTGCAGCCACGGCAGGTGCGCCGCACGGCCGTCGGCAAACGCCGCCGACGGATACATGTGGAGCATGAACGGCCTTTGCGCCGCATCACCGGCGAAGGTGCGCGCGGCAACCGGCGTCGCCGGCAACACGAAATTGATGCGCCGTGACGTGCTCTGCCCTTTGCCCTCTTCCCTCTGCCCTGCGCCGGCGGGCGTAGCCTGCGGCGGATTCCACCAACCGCCGGCCGTGGTCGCTTTTCTGTAGAACGCGTCGAAGTCGGCGTCGACGGTCGAACCCGCCTGCAGCGCATGAACCGAGCGGAACGATTCCTTCACCGCGGCTGCTACGTTCTCGAACGGCATCGCCGTCGCGGCGCTGCCGCCGAGCGCCTTGGCTGTTTCGATCAGCACGTCGCCCGGATCGCGCGTGTCCCAGCGCGGCTCGACCGCCGGCTGACCCAGCGTGCGGACGGAAAATCCCACGCCCGGCTCCGGCACGTCATCGACCCACCGCTCGAGCGTGACGTGGCTGGGCAGAATGAGGTCCGCCATCGCCGACGTTTCGTCGAGGAACGACGCGAAGCTGGCGATGAACGGCACGTTGCCCAGGGCCTTGGCCCACGCGGCGCCCTCTGGCAGCGTGAATACAGGATTTGTGTCGAGTATGAGAAGAGCCTTTACCTGGCTGCCGCTCATAGCGCCCATGAGGCCAAGGATGTCTGGGGCTGCCACTGGCCCGCTCGTGTCATCGGGCCCGAACAGGATTCCACCCGGCCGGCCGTAGGCGCCGACCAGCGCATTCAGTGCGTAGATCGCCGTGAGCGATGCGACGTCGCGGCTGTCGCCGACGGCGACGCTCGGGCGCCGCTGCGCGAACTCCCGCGCGATTCGCTGAATGGACGCTGCAGGAACGTCGATCTGAGGGGCGATCTTTTCGGGAGCATAGTCGCCGAGCGCCGCGGACCACTCGGCGAATCCGCCGGTGCTCTGAGTCACGAAGTCGGCGTCGTGCAGCTTCTCGTTCACGATGACGTGCGCCATCGCGAGCGCGAGCAGCCCTTCCGTGCCGGGCTTGATCGGCAACCATTCGTCGGCGCACGCCGCTGTCTGCGAAAGTCGCGGTTCGGCCTGGACGAACTTGCCGCGAATTCCCGGGCGTCCCTGGCGGAACTGCCCGTACGAATAAATGTGGCGAACGGGGGAGAGGAACGTCTCGAAGAGGTTCGCGTTGAACGACAGCAGGTAGTTCGCGTTGGCGAAGTCGACCGCCGGAAGGCGGGACACCCCCGTCGTCAATTCCATCGCTGTTCGAAGCGGCGCCGGGTCGAAGGGATCGTAGCAGACGACGTTCGTCGTGCCGAGACCGGCCGCGAACCGCTCGACGATCGTGCCCATCGTGCCGCGGTTCCGCCGGCCCGTGACCAGCGCGACCGCCTGCGGCGTCGCCTGCAGTTGCTGAAGCTGGCTGACGAGGAGCTGCTGCGCCTCTTTCCACGTGAGGGGTTGATACTCGCCGGAGCCGCGCGGACCCGACAGCTTCAGCGGCGTCTGAATGCGATCCGGATGGTAGAGCGCCTGCACGCCGGCCTGCCCGCGCGCGCACGTACCGCCCATGCTGAGAGGGTGCTCCGGGTTGCCCTCGATTTTTTTCGCCTGCACCGCCTTCACGCGCTTCTGCTGCCCGTCGATCGTGCGGATCGACTCGCCCTGCATCACGCGCACGTTGATGCCGCAGCCGGCTGAGCACTGCTGACACAGCGTCCGTACCCAGCCTTCCTCGCCGGGCACGAACTGATCTTCGGACACCAGCAGTGGAATCAGCTGCTGCGGCTTGCCGCATCCGTCGAGGATGAGGCCGGCCGTTCCGACGATTCCGCCAGTCTTGAGAAATTCTCTTCGTTTCATTTGTGGCAGACCAGACAGTCGACGCTCACCTGTTTCTCACGATGGCAGTCGATGCACTTGCCCATCGTCCATCTGACGTTTTCGCGGATGTCCATCGCGTGCGCCATGTCGCCGTGGCACGTCGAGCACTCGACGCCCGCTTTCACGTGGCGCTTGTGCGTGAAGTGCACCGCGGCTTGCGGATGGAATCCATAGACGCGCACCCACGGCGGTTCCTCGCCGGCCTTCGCGAACGCCGCAAGCTTCTGAATCTCGGGGCTCTCGGGCTTGACGTTCTCGTGGCAGACCATGCAGTCGGTGACGCTCGGAATCGTCGCGGCGATGGAGCGGTCCGCGTTCACGTGGCACGTGAGACATTCCATCTGGTTGTCGGTCACGTGGGTCTTGTGGGGATACGCGATCGGCTGCGTGACCGGCTGCGCCGGCCAGAAGGCGAGCGCGGCGGACGCAAGCGCGAGAGTGAGCACAAGAGCGCCGAAGACGTATTTACGCATGCGAATCGTTTGTAAATTGGGGAAAACCGCGAAAGTCTATCTTGCTTTACGCCGCAAGTCTAGGGAGTGGGGAGAACGGTCGGGTCGTTTTCGGCGGGAGTCGCCTCCGGTGCATAAGGCAGCTTGCGGACATATTTCTCGAACCACTCCATCTCGGCGTTCATCTTGTGGAGCTGGTGGCGCGGTTGCGTCCAGTCGTGTCCCTCGTTCGGGGCGATGTGCACTTCGGTCGGCACGCCCTGCGCCTTCAGCGCGCGGCTGAGCTCGATGGCCTGCGACATCGGCACGCGGGAGTCGTTTTCTCCGATCAGGAACAGCGTGGGCGTGCGCGCCTTCGTGACGTACTTCAGCGGAGAGTGTTCCCAGTAGATCTCGATCGGCGCATTCTTCTGCCAGAGGGTGCCTCCGAGCCAGAGGTCGCGATCCGATCGCGTGTCCGACACACCGTAGAGGGAGATCCAGTTGGCGACGCCGGCACCGGAGGACGCCGCCTTGAAGCGGTTCGTGAAGGTGATCAGCTTGTTCACAAGATGGCCTCCGGCGCTCCAGCCCATCATGGCAAGGCGGTCCGGATCGGCGATGCCCATCGCCACGACACGATCGACGCCGGCCAGCACGTCGAGATGGCTGTTCTTGAAGTAGCCGCCCACGGGCTCGCGATAGAACTTGTTACCGTATCCAGAGCTCCCGCGATAGTTCGGACGCAGAATGGCGTAGCCCTTTCCGGCCCACGCCGGCTGGTAGTAAAAAAAGATAGACCCCCAGCCGAAGCGATCCGACGCCTCGGGCCCGCCGTGCATCTGCACCACGAGTGGATAACGCGTGCCCGGCTTGTAATCAACCGGATAGGTCAGGACGCCTTCGACCGCCACGCCGTCCACGCCCTTCCATTCGACGCGCTCCTGGCGCGGCAGCGCGAATGCGCGATCGAGATAGTCGTAGACACCCGTCACGCGTGTCGGCGCCGCGTCGCCGGGCGCCCACGTCCACACGTCGCCGATTCTCGCCGGCTCATCGATCATGAACACGTGACGGCCGCCCGCGGAGCTCCACGACAGCGGAACGACGGCGTGATCGCCTCTGGTGATGTGGCGAATCTCACGGGACGCGAGGTCGACCTGGACGAGCTGGCAGCGCACGCCCATGTTGACGAGCATCCAGATCGACTTCCCGTCGCCCGACCAGCCGGCCTGGAACACTTCGTGCGGAAAATCCGGGATGAGCGCGCGCGTTCTGCCGCCCGACGCCGGAGCGAGAAAGACGTTCGCGTTGTAGTACGGTTCCAACCGGCCGTTTGCTCTGGCGATGAAGAGCACCTGAGATCCGTCAGGCGAGAGCTCGCCGTCCCATTCAGGAACGGCGTTGCGCGTGACCTGTGCGATCGCGCTTCCATCCGCCCCGATGTTCCAGATCTCCATCATGTCGGAGTCGGCAGGAAGCGAGGATGGTCTGCGGCTCACGATGATACGTTCGCCTTTCGCGGAAATTCGGTAGCCGAAGACGTGGTCGTCCCCCGTCGTGATTCGCGTTTCACTCCCGTCGCCCGCGGCCATCTTCCACAGGTGTCTCCTGGGGGACTCGTCAAGCACGCGTACGTCGCCCCGCAGGCGCCGGCGCTCGCGCTCGGCATCGGTCGGGGGATCGGCAGCCAGGAAATAAATCGAGACTCCATCCGGATGCCAGGCGATATCGGAGGCGCCCGTCCGACTGGACACCTGGCGTGGCGTGCCGCCCGCCGACGGCATGACGAACACGCTGCCGCGTGAGAGAAACGCGATGGTCGATCCGTCGGGCGACCAGCGGGCATGTGCGGCGCCGTCCTCG
>JANNJO010000411.1:0-1855 GCA_031395755.1 Acidobacteriota bacterium | reverse complement strand
GTTGGCGGTAAGCCGGTCGAGTATTTCTGGATCGAAGTGCGCGAAGTCATGGGCAGTCGAAAAGATTTGTAGGGAGATCAGTTTTGAGTTCTCAGTGCTGAGTTCTCAGTGCTGAGTTGTCTGGAGTGAGTTCTCAGGGGTGAGGACACGAGGCTGAGAAGGTCGAGCTTCTCCCTCGATCTGAGGGGCTCGGACATTCCAGCTTCATCCTCTGAACAAACGGGATGATGGGTGAGCCGTAAACCGGGATGATAGGTGAGCTATGCGGGGCTGCGAAGGCAATCATCCGGGTGATTGATGAAGGAGCAGCGGTGTGGGTGTGTGAATCAATCAATCCATCGCACCTGGGGATTAAACCGGTTCGAGTGAAGATCAAAGTCTCCGAGGGCGAGCGAAGCATACGCGATGGTCACGAGATCCGCGTCGGTCTCGGTCAAGCCGACGTACTCGCCGGCGATGTTGCTCGAAAGAAAGAGATGATGCGTCCGCCACTTGATGAAGCCATTCGTATCTACCAACCGCACGGCGGTGGCGTTCGGATAGGCGATCGTCGGCAGTCGCGTTGGATAGGCGCGCACGGCGGGCGTGTAGCAGGACCCCGGCGGTCGCCGACCCGGCACACTCTCATGCGGTCGATCGGTGTTGTACTCCGCCCGAAAGCGATCGAAGCGACGCTGTTGCGCGACGAACGATGGGGAGGCGGGACGCGTCGCCGCCGCCTTCAGGGTTTTGTGAAAGCGCTCATGCGCGCCGTTCTCGGCGGGACGCGCCGGCGTGATGTGTTCGGGACGAATCCCGAGGCGCACCCACCAGAACGCGAGCGAGCCCAAGCGACCCAGCGCGTTCGGCTGCGCAAAGGGCCCCCCATTATCGGTGCGCAGGACCGTCGGCAGGCCATACGCCCGGAACACCCGCAGGAAGACCTGGCGCGTCGGCGTTACCGCCGTCGTGCCTAACGCCGTGCATCCGAGCAGGTAGTGCGTATGCCGATCGAGGATCGTCAGCGGGTAGCAATACGTGCCACTCGTCAGGCGGAACTCGCCTTTGAAATCCGCCGTCCACACCGTGTTCGGCTCGAGCGCTGGCGTGCGTGCGTGATCCAGTGCCGCTCGCTCCGCGCTGCGGGATCGGCGGCGCTTCCGGCGAAGCAGGTGCTCGCGCTGCAGGAGCTCCCCAATCGAACTCGCCGCAGGCCAGCGCTGCTCCGGGTGGTGTTGCGTCAACCAGTCCCGGAGTTTCTGCGCGCCATAGCCATACCGGCGCCGCAGCTTCACGATCCGCGCCGCGACCTCCGCCGACATCCGGTGGGGCTGAAGCCGCGCTGCATGCGATCGATTCGCGAGCCCTTCAACGCTGTCGGTCTTGAATCGGTGCAGCCATTTGTGGCCCGTCTTCTCGCTGATGCCGAACCGATCACAGATCTCCACGATCCGCTCAGATCGATTCAAGCAAGCTCTGATAAATGCTAACCGCTCTGACATGAGTGAGTTCTCTCGCCACGGCACGGACACCTCCGGAAGGTGTCCGAATGTGACGCCGCCGACGCACAGGCTCACCTATCATCCCGGTTTCTAGCTCACCTATCTTCCAGGTCTGTACCCTGAATACTGAAAACTGTAAACTCAACACCCAAAGCTTTGCTTTGTGTGTGCTAATGTCCTAGAAGAAGTCCTGCAGCCATGTCTTCACACGCGACACGAGCTTGTCCATGCCCGGGCCTGTGAGCTGCAGTTTGCGACCGCTCGCTGCACCGGCACCGATCGCTGCGCGACTCGCTGCATACAGCGCGAGTCCAGCGACCGTCGCGAATCGTGGCGATTCAACCGAGTCCACCAAGCCGCCGATGTTCTCGCGC
>JANNJO010000297.1:0-20865 GCA_031395755.1 Acidobacteriota bacterium | reverse complement strand
ATGATCACGTTCATGGCCCCGTTGGTGCGCGGCGCTTGGAATCTGCACCGCGAAACGTCCGGCCTGCCGCTCGACTTCTTCGTGCTCTTCTCGTCGGCGGTGGGGACGCTCGGGTCTTTCGCGCAGGGGAATCACGCGGCGGCGTGCGCGTTCCTCGATGCGCTCGCCAGCTATCGGATCCGATCGGGGCGGCCCGGTGCCAGCATCGGCTGGGGTCCATGGTCCGACATCGGATCGGTCGCGCGGCAGAAGGTCGGCGACCGGCTGAAGGCGCACGGACTGCATCCGTTCCGGCCCGAAGAAGGCCTGCGCGTTCTCGAAGGCGCTCTGCGCGCCGGCAAGGCGCACGTCGTCGCGGTATCGGCCGATTGGAGCACCTACGTGCGCCAGACGCGAGGCGGGCGCGACGTGCCGCGCTTCCTGTCCGCGCTCGTCACGACGCCGGCGACTGCGGCCGCGACCGCGCCATCCGCGTCAGCCAGCGCCGTGGACCTGCGCGCGTTGCTCGCGGATGCGCCCCCCGCGGACAAACGGAAGCGGCTGCTGTCGCACGTCCGCGAGCACGTGCTTCGCGTTGTCGGGCTCGACGCCTCGTTCGCGCTCGATCCTCAGCAGGGGCTGCGCGATCTCGGGATCGACTCGTTGATGGGTGTCGAGCTGCGCAACCGGCTGCAGGCGAGCGTCGGCCGTCCGCTCCCCTCCACGCTCGTGTTCGACTATCCGACGCTTGCGGCGCTCGTCGATTTTCTCGCGACGCAGATATCGGGAATGGAATCGGAAGCGGCCGCCGCGGTGGACGACGCGGCCGGCGATCGCGCCACGGCCATCGCCGACCTCGATCGCCTTTCTGCCGAGGAAGCGGAAGCGCTGCTGCTCGAAGAGCTCGCGCCGCGGACCGGTGCGATGCGCATAGAAATGTGATGGACGATTCTCTCAACCAGCTCTCGCCCGTCAAACGCGCCATTCTCGAGCTCCGCGAGATGCGGGCCAAGCTCGACGACTACGAGCGCCGCTCCTCGGAGCCCGTGGCGATCGTCGGCATGGGCTGCCGGTTTCCCGGTGGAGCCGACAGTCCGGCGGCTTTTTGGACGTTGATGCGCGACGGGGTCGACGCGGTCAGCGAAATACCGCGCGATCGCTGGAATATCGACGACTATTACGATCCCGATCCGGATCGACCGGGAAAGATCTCGACCCGGTGGGGCGGCTTTCTGGGGGACGTGTCGGGATTCGACGCCGATTTCTTCGGCATCTCCTCGCGGGAAGCCGCTACTCTGGATCCCCAGCAGCGTCTGCTGCTCGAAGTGTCGTGGCAGGCTCTCGAGAACGCGGGAATCGCGCCGGAAAGCCTGTTCGGCACACCCGCTGGCGTGTTCGTGGGGATCGGCAGTTTCGACTACATGCAGATGCAGCTCGGCAGCGTCGCCCCCGAGCGGATAGACGCGTACTTCGCAACCGGCGGCTGCCACAGCGTCGCGGCCGGGCGCCTGTCCTACGTGCTCGGGCTGCAGGGCCCGGCGATCGCGATCGACACGGCGTGCTCGTCCTCGCTCGTGTCGGTCCATCTCGCGTGCCAGAGCCTGCGCACCGGCGAATGCCAGGTGGCGCTGGCGGGCGGCGTGAACGTCATCCTGTCGCCAGAAGTACTCATCAATTTTTCGCGCGCGCACATGATGGCCGCCGACGGACGGTGCAAGGCGTTCGACGCGGCCGCCGACGGGTTCGTGCGCGCCGAAGGGTGCGGCATGATCGTGCTCATGCGCCTGAGCGACGCGCTCGCGGCGCGGGCCAACGTGCTCGCCGTGGTCCGGGGATCCGCGATCAATCAGGACGGCCGGAGCAGCGGCCTCACCGCCCCGAATGGACCATCGCAGCAGTCCGTTATCCGGTCCGCGCTGACCCACGCCGGCGTGCGGCCGTCCGAGGTCCAGTATGTCGAGGCGCACGGGACAGGCACCGCGCTCGGCGACCCCATCGAAGTGCAGGCGCTCGCCGCGGTGTACGGCGAAGGCCGCCCAGAGTCGGATCCGCTGCTCATCGGCTCGGTGAAGACGAATATCGGCCACGCGGAGTCCGCCGCAGGTATCGCCGGGCTGATCAAGACCGTCCAGGCGCTGCAGCACCGTACGATTCCCGCGCATCTGCATCTGGTGACCCGCAACCCACACATCGATTGGGCGCAGATGCCGATATCGATCCCCACGTCCGCCACGCCCTGGCCGGCCGCCGACGGCCCGCGCCGCGCCGCGGTGAGCTCGTTCGGGTTCAGCGGCACCAACGCGCACGTCGTGCTCGAGGAAGCGCCGCAGACGGCTGCGGTCACGACCGCGTCGACGCGCCGGGTCTTCGTGGTGACGGCGTCGGCCAAGCGTCCCGAAGCGATGCGCACGCTGGCCGCACGGTATGCGGAGGCCATCAACGAAGACATGTCGCTCGAGGACGTGGCCTACACCGTCAACGTCCGCCGGGCGCACTTCGCCGCGCGCGGCGCGGTCGTCGCCTCTTCCCTCGACGAGGCCCGTACGGGGCTCCGTGCGCTGGCGGAAGGACGCGAGGCGCCGGGCGTCGTGTCGCACGTCTCGGACGGCCAGGCGCCAGATATTGCGTTCCTGTTCGCCGGACAGGGCTCGCAGTATCCGCAGATGGCGCGGCCGCTGTACGAGTCAGAGCCGGTATTCCGGGCGGCGCTGGATCGGTGTGACGAGATTCTGCGTCCCGAGCTTGGATGCTCCATCCTGCCCGTCGTTTTCCCCGAGGGCGCGGAAGCGCCGTCGCTTGATCAGACGGCATGGACCCAGCCGGCACTCTTCGCTGTCGAGTACGCGCTCACGAGGTTGTGGGCGTCGTGGGGGATCGTCCCTTCGGCCGTGCTCGGGCACAGCCTTGGTGAGGACATCGCGGCGTGCGTGGCCGGCGTGTTCAGCCTCGAAGAAGGCCTGAAGCTCATCGCGCAGCGCGGCCGGCTGATGCAGGATTTGCCGCAGACCGGGCAGATGATTGCGGTGTTCGCCGACGAGCCGACCGTCGCGCGCGTGATTGCGCCGATGGCGTCCGACCTCGCAATCGCTGCGGTCAACGGACCTGCGCAAATCACCGTCTCTGGCGATCGCGCGGCGAGTGCCGCAGCCGCACGGGAGTTCGAGCGCCTCGGCATCAAGGTCCGGCCGGTCGTCGCTTCGCACGCGTTCCATTCGCCTTTGATCGATCCGATGCTGGACGCCTACGAGCAGCTGGCGTCGCAGGTCCGCCTCTCGGCCCCTCGCGTCGGATTCGTCTCGAACGTGACCGGTACGTTCGCCACTGCGCACGAGATTGGGGACGCGGGTTACTGGCGTCGTCACACGCGGCTGCCCGTACGCTTCGCCGACGGGATCCGCGCGCTCTACAACCGTGGCTATCGCGTGTTCCTCGAAATCGGGCCGAACGCCACGTTGTCGGGCATGGCCCGTCACGTCGTGGAGGGCACCGAGGCCGTCTGGCTCACGTCGTTGAAGAAGGGACGCGAGCCCGAGCACCTCGCCGGGACGCTCGCGGCACTCTACGCGCGCGGCGTGGCGATCGACTGGACCGGCGTACACGGGAGCTCGGTCCGTCCGCCGGCGGCTCTGCCGACATATCCGTTCCATCACAAGCGCTACTGGTTCGTCGCCGATGCACCGCCGGCCGTGACTTCCGAGCGGCCGGGCTGGAAGGACGTCGTCGAGGCGGGGAACCGCCAGGCCGACATGGTGCCGATCGACCTGGGTCTGCACACCTACGAAACCAGGTGGAAGACGCTCGATGAGCTGTCAAGCGCTTACATCCTTCGCGCGTTCAAGACGCTCGGGGTGTTCGCCGATAGGGCAGACATGCTGTCCCCCGCCGACATCGTTCAGCGTTGCGGGATTGCCGGCACATACACGCACCTGCTTGGCCGGTGGTGCCGGAAGCTGGCATCCGCAGGTGCGCTCAGGCAAAACGACGATCGTTTTGGGGCGCCTGGTGGATTGGCCGAGGTGGATATCGAACGGCTCGAGCGGGCCGCCGAGGCCTCGCTCACCGACACGCGGTTCATATTCGAGTACGTGCAGCGCTGCGGCCGTCTCATGGCCGACGTGTTGACGGGCCGTGAGAGCGCGCTCGAAACGCTGTTCCCCGGAGGGGATTCGAGCACCGCCGAACAGATCTATCATCACTGGGCCGTGTCGCGGTATTTCGGCGCGACCGCGGCGACCGCCCTCGCGACAATTGTCGCCACGCTGCCAGCCGATCAGCAGGTGCGCGTCATCGAAGTGGGCGCCGGCACCGGCGGCCTGACCCGCTCGCTGCTGCCGGTGTTGCCGGCGGGCCGGACGTTGTACTGGTACACGGACATCTCGGAGTTTTTCTTCCGCGAGGCGCAGCGCCGTTTCGCTGCGTACAAGTTTCTCAAGTACGGCACGCTCGACATGGAGCGCGCACCGCAGGCGCAAGGCTACGGCTCGCACGCGTTCGACGTGGTGGTCGCGGCAAACGTGCTGCACGCGACCCGGGATCTGCATCAGACGCTGGAACACGTGCGAAGCCTGCTGGCTCCGGGCGGCGTCCTCCTCTTGTACGAAGTGACGGCGCCGCCGTCGTGGTTCGACATCTCGATCGCGCTCATCGAAGGATGGCAGCGGTTCGACGACGGCCTGCGCGACGACGGGCCGCTGCTGCCGCGCGCCCGGTGGCACGAGGTGCTCGGGTCCGCGGGTTTCGAGGGCGTCGCGTCTTTCCCGCGCGTCGAATCCCCCGCCGAAATCCTCGGCGGCACGGTGATCATCGCGCGCACGCCGTCCGGCGCCTCACCTGGCGAGGGCGAGATGCTGCCCACGACGGCTGGGGTGACTCACGAGGCGGCGAACGCGGCCTCCCCGGCGGCGCTCGACGATCCGGCTGAGGTGCTGCGGGTGGCGCTTGCTGATCTGCCCGAGGGGGAGCGCATCGATCGGCTCGTGGAGTACGTGCGCAGCCGCCTGATGCAGGTGCTGCTGCGCGACAACGACGAACCGGTCGGTCGTCGCCATAAACTGATGGACCTCGGCGTCGATTCGCTGATGGCTGTCGAGCTGCGCGACCGGCTGGCGTCCGGGCTGAAGCTGCCGCAGCGCCTCTCATCCACGCTGGTGTTCGACTACCCGACCGTCGAGGCCATTGCCGGCCATCTCGACTCGCTGCTGCATCGCGGCAGCGCGGCCGAAGAGATTGCTGCCGACGATGCGGCCGCCGGGCAGACATCGTCGGCGGAGCGCGACGCCGTCGCAGACATGACCGACGAACAGGTCGCGGAGCTCCTCGCAACGCGGCTCGAGAATCTCTGATCCCATGAGCGAAACGACCGCCAATCTGTCGGTACTGAAGCGCGCGTACCTGAAGCTCGAGGAATTGCAGTCGAAGCTCGATCGCTTCGAGCGGGCACGGCGAGAACCCCTGGCGATTGTGGGCATGGGCTGCCGCATCCCCGGCGGCGCCGACACGCCCGACGCGTTCTGGACGCTGCTTCGGGACGGTGTGGACGCGGTCCGTCCCACCCCGGCCGACCGTTGGGACATCACGGCGTATTACAATCCGACTCCCGGCATTCCAGGCAAGAGTTACGCGCCGGCAGGCGCCTTCCTCGATCAAGTGGACCTGTTCGATCCGCAGTTTTTCGGGATCGCGCCTCGCGAGGCGATCTCGATGGATCCGCAGCAGCGCCTCCTGCTCGAGGTGTCATGGGAAGCGCTCGAGCACGCGGGGATTGCGCCCGACGGCCTGAGCGGCAGTCGCACCGGCGTGTTCGTCGGTATCTGCACCAGCGATTACTCGCAGCTGCAGATCAAAGCGGCCGATCCCGCGCGCTTCGACGCCTACTATGGGTCGGGCGTCGCACACAGCATCGCTTCCGGCCGGATTTCCTACGTGCTCGGGCTTCAGGGGCCGAGCGTCTCGGTCGACACGGCGTGTTCGTCGTCACTCGTGGCGCTGCACCTGGCCTGCCGAAGCCTGAGGTCCGGAGAGTGCCGGATGGCGCTCGTCGGCGGCGTCAATCTGATTCTCTCTCCCGAGAACAGTGTGACCTTCTCGAAATCGTCGATGCTGGCGGCCGATGGCCGATGCAAGACGTTCGACGCGGCAGCCGACGGTTTCGGCGAAGGCGAAGGCTGCGTCGTCATCGTGCTGAAACGCCTGTCGGACGCCGTAGCGGACGGCGACCGGATCCTCGCGCTCGTGCGCGGCACGGCCGTGAATCAGGACGGCCCGAGCAGCGGCCTTACCGCGCCGAACGGGCCGTCGCAGGTCGCAGTCATCAGGGAAGCGCTTGCCGACGGCGGCGTCGATGCAGGTCACGTCGGCTACGTCGAGGCGCACGGAACCGGCACGTCGCTCGGCGATCCGATTGAAGTGCAGGCGTTGGCGCGCGCGCTCGGCGAGGGACGTACTGCCGAACACCCCCTTCTCATCGGATCGGTCAAGACCAACATCGGCCATCTCGAAGCAGCGGCGGGCCTGGCTGGCGTGGTCAAGGTAGCGCTGGCGCTGGGGCACGGCCAGATACCCCCGCACCTTCACTTCCGCACGCCCAATCCCCACATTCCATGGAGCGACCTGGCGGTTCGCGTCCCAGCGGTGCTGACGCCCTGGGAGCCGATCGACGGACACCGCATGGCGGGCGTCAGCTCGTTCGGGTTCAGCGGAACGAACGCACACATCGTGCTGGAGGCAGCTCCGGACACCGCCCCGACCGATGCGGCCCGCGTCGCGGCCGAGCGGCCGGCGCACGTCCTGACGATCTCCGCACGAAGCGAGGCGGCGCTCGGGAATCTGGCCGATCGGTACCGCCAGCATCTCGCGGGCACGCGGGAGTCCTTCGCCGACATCTGTCACACGGCTGGCATCGGCAGAGCGCAGTTCCCGCACCGCATCGCCGTCGTGGCAACGTCGACGACGGAGGCGCTCGATCGGCTTGATTCCTGGCGCGCCGGTCGCGCAACGGGTGGGGTGGCGGCCGGCGTCATCGAAAGCGTGGATCAGCCGAAGATCGCATTTCTTTTCACGGGGCAGGGTGCGCAGTACGCCGGCATAGGACGCGTTCTGTACGAAACCCACCCGGTGTTCCGCGAAGTCATTGACCGGTGCGACGCGCTCATCAGCGGAAGTATCGGACAGTCGCTGCGATCGGTCCTGTTCGCCGAACCGGGATCGCCCGAATCGGCGCTGCTCGATCAGACCAGGTACACGCAGCCCGCGATGTACGCGTTCGAGTGCGCACTGACGGATCTCTGGGCCTCGTGGGGCGTGCGCCCGTCAGTGGTGATGGGCCACAGCGTGGGGGAGTACGCCGCGGCGCGCGCAGCCGGTGTCTTCTCGCTCGAAGAGGGCCTGATGCTGATTGCGGAACGTGCGCGCCTGATGGCTGAACTGAAGGGGGACGGCGCCATGGCGGCGGTCTTCGCCGACGAGGGGGCGGTCCGCGCTGCGCTCGCGCCGTTCAGCGCGACCGTCGACGTCGCCGCGCTGAATGGGCCGACCAACACGGTGATCTCTGGAGCCGCCGAGGATGTCCGGGCCGTTTGCGATCAGCTGGCGGCAAAGGGCATCGGCTCGAAAGCGCTCAATGTCTCCCAGGCGTTCCACTCGCCGCTGATTGATCCCATGCTCGGCGAGCTCGAGCGCGCTGCATCGCAGGTCCGTTTCAACCCGCCGCGCACGACCCTCGTGTCGAATCTGACAGGGTGCAGCGCCACGGCCAACGAGATCGCCTCTCCGCAATACTGGAGGCGGCACGCGCGCTCCGCGGTCCGCTTCGCCGATTCGCTGGAGACCCTCCACAACCATCGGTGCGCCGTTGTGCTCGAGATTGGTCCGCAGCCCACACTCATTGGCATTGCCGCGGCGAACCCGCGGGCCGACCAGGTGCGCTGGCTGCCCTCGCTGCGGCGAGGCCAGGCCGACTGGACCCAGATGCTGGCCTCGCTCGCGGAGTTGTTCACGCTGGGCGTCCAGATCGACTGGGCCGGGTTCGACGCGCCGTACTCGCGCAAGCGCGTGCAGCTGCCGCCGACCGCCTTCGAGCGCGAGCGCTATTGGATCGAGCCGCCGGCCCCGCGGCCTGCGGACATTCCGGCGACCGCCCATCCGCTGCTCGGGCGCCGCTTCGAGTCGTCGACGGGACACACGATCTTCACCAGTCGCATGTCGCCGGCGACCACCCCATTCCTCGCGGATCACGTCGTGCACGACGTGTTGATCCTCCCGACAACGGCGTACCTTGAAATCGGGGCAGCGGCCGCGCGCGAGTGCTTCGGCGGAACGGCATGGAGCGTGCGGGACGTGACGATTGTCGACCCCCTTCAGCTCGACCCTGAGGAGCCGCCCGAGGTGCAGGTGGTCGTGAGCTCGGCAGAGCCGCACGGATTCCGGGTCCTCAGTCGCAGCTCGGATGCCTCGCGGTGGACGCTTCACGCCGAAGGAACCATCGCGGCAATCGATGTGGCGGACATCGCCGCTGGCACGGCGCCCGCCTGGACTGAGGCAGCCGACGTGGACGTCGCGGCTTTCTACAATGGATTGGTGGCGCGCGGTCTCGCGTTTGGTGCGGGCTTCCGCGGAGTGCAGCGGCTGCAGCGGATCGACGCCGAGGCCCGTGGCGAAGTGGAGCTGCCAGCCGTGTACCCCGACGCCGATCGCTATATCGTCCATCCCGCGCTCCTCGACGCGTGCCTGCAGACGCTTGCCGCGACGGTTCCGGGGTTCGATCCAGCCGACGCCGGTCCAGACATCTACATGCCGCTCGGCGTCGACGTGTTCCAGGTTGCGGGCAGCGTCGGCGGCCGCCTCATCGCACACGCCGTACTGCGGCCGTCTGCCGGCACCGAAACCAGGACGGCCGACCTACGCGTGTTCGATCGTGACGGCCGGCTCGTCGCCCGCATCGACGGGCTTCAGCTGAAGCGCGCGCCGCGCGCGGCGTTGAGAAAGTCGGCCGCGGATGCCGACAACTGGTTTTACGGCGTTGATTGGATTCCTGAGGCGCAATCCGCCAGCGCGCGTACGCCTGCACTCGATCTCCCGGAACTCGCGACCACGCTATCAAGCCGCGCGATCGCGACGGGGCTGGAGAATGGCGTCGCCGTCTACGACGCGCTCTACGCCGACCTCGATCGCCTGTGCACCGCCTACATCGTCTCGACTTTGCGGACGCTCGGGTGGACTCCGTCCGTGGGCGAACGCATCGCCGCCAAAGACCTCGCCGCACGGCTTGCCGTCGCCGATCGCCATCACCGGCTGTTCGCCCGTCTGATGCAGATCCTTGGCGAAGACGGATTCCTGACGGCTGACGGCGATGGCTGGAAGGTCAGCCGTGCGCTCGTGGCCGAGGATCCCGCGGCGCTTTCGGCGCGGCTTCTCGCGGCCTGGTCGAGCCAGGACGCGGAGCTTCACGTCACGCAGCGCTGCGGTGAACAGCTGGCCGAGGCGCTGCGAGGCAACGTCGATCCGCTGCAGCTGCTCTTTCCGGGAGGAGACCTCGACGCGACCGCCCGCATCTACGACGCATCGCCGCTGGCGAAGACGTTCAACACGCTTGCCGCCGATGCCGTCGCGGCCGCGGCCGCCGGCAATCGCCGCGTGCGCGTGCTCGAAGTCGGCGCGGGCACCGGTGGCACGACGCAGTACGTGCTCAGCCGCCTGCCGGCCGATCGGACCGAATACGTGTTCACCGATCTCGGGACCGGCTTCCTCGTAAAGGCGGCGCAGCGCTTCGCTGACTATCCCTTTGTCGACTATCGAGTGCTCGACATCGAGCGACCGCCGATGCAACAGGGTTTCGCTCCGCACGCATTCGACGTCATCGTCGCGTCCAACGTCATTCACGCCACGACGGATCTGCGGCGGACGCTTTCGCACGTTCAGGAGTTACTCGCACCTGGCGGCGTGCTGGTCCTTGGCGAAGGGACGACACCGCAGCGCTGGTTCGACTTGACGTTCGGCCTGACGGACGGATGGTGGCGCTTTGCGGACACCGACGTCCGCGCTGACTACCCCCTCATAGGGTCGTCGCAGTGGACGAATCTTCTCGGCGAGTGCGGATTCGAAGCGGCGGTGGCCATTCCCGGCGTCGACAAGCCGCGTGGGCTCGCGCAGTCGTCCCTGATCCTGTCGCGGCGGCCGCGCGCCGGCGCCACGGAGCACGGCGGCGCCTGGCTCGTGTTCGACGACGGCGAGATTGGCGCCGCTGTGGCGGCACGTCTCGAAACCTCTGGCGACCCCTGCATCCGCGTCGTTCCCGGTAGCGATTTCTCGATGATTGACGCCGGGACGATCGCGATCAACCGGCAGGAGCCGGCGCACTACACGCAGGCATTGCAGCATGTGACCGCCTCCGGCACCCGTTGCAAGGGAGTCATTCATGCCTGGGCCATTGGCGGTGTCCTGCCGGACGGTGCCGACGCCGAGGCGATCGGGCGCCGGCAGAACGAGGGACTGCGAAGCCTTCTGCACGCGACCCAGGCGCTCATCGCCGCCGGCGGCACGCCCGCTCCGCTGCTGTGTTTCGTGACCCGTGGCGCGCAAGGCCGCGGCGTCGGATCGCCGGTGACAGACGTGGCTTCCGCGCCGATGTGGGGATTCGCAAAGGCGCTCGCGCTCGAACATCCGGAAGTGACGTGCGCAGCCATCGATCTCGATCCGGCGCGCGAGCCTGACGAAGGCGCCGTGATCGCGGATGAAGTCGCCGTCCTCACGCGCTCCGACTACATCATGCGTCGCGACCGCGCGAGATATGTCGCGCGCCTGCGCCGCGTTCAACCCCAGGCCCCGGAGAGCGAACGGAACGAGGCGCCCGTCGTCCTTCAACTCACCCAGCCAGGCCCGGACGGCCTGAAAGTCGTGCCCGCGGAGCGGCGCGCGCCCGGACACGGCGAGATCGAGATTCGCGTGCGCGCCACGGGTCTGAATTTCCGCGACGTCCTGAATGTCGTAGGTGCAAGGATCGACGACGATCCGCTTGGCGGCGAATGCGTCGGCACGATCGTCCGCGTGGGACCCGGCGTCGACGATTTCACCGTCGGCGACGACGTGGTAGTGGTGGCGCCCGGCGGTTTCTCGACCTTCGTCACCGCGCCGACCACGCTGGCTTTTAGAAAACCGCGCAGGCTGACGTTCGAGCAGGCGGCTTCCGTCCCGATGGCCTTCCTGACGGCGCACTACGCGCTGCACCGGGCCGGTCGCGTCAAGCCGGGCGAACGGGTGCTGATTCACGCCGCGGCCGGAGGCGTGGGGCTGGCGGCCGTTCGGCTGGCGATGCGCGCGGGTGCCGAAGTGTTCGCCACGGCCGGTTCCCCCGCGAAGCGGGCCTTTCTGGAATCGATTGGCGTTGTGCACGTCGCCGACTCGCGGTCCGCGCAGTTTGCCGGCTTTGTCAAGGAACGCACCAACGGCGAAGGGGTGGACCTGGTGCTCAACTCGCTGGCGGGACCGTTTATCCCGGCAAGCCTCGAGCTGCTTCGGGCCGGAGGGCGGTTCATCGAAATCGGCAAGGCGGAGATCTGGGACGCCGCGGCCGTGCGCCGCGTGAACCCGCGCGCGGTATACGAGGCGCTGGATCTGGCCGCCACGATGCGAAACGCGCCCGCCGAGGTCCGTCCGATCCTCGCCGGACTCCTCGCAGAGTTCGAAGCCGGTACGCTCGAGCCGCTGCCGGTGAGCGTGTTCGATCTGCCCGACGCGCCACGTGCCTTCCGCTTCATGGCGCGCGCGCGCCACATCGGCAAAGTCGTCGTCGCTCAGCCGAGCGCGGCGGAGCGCGCGCCGCGGTTCAGGCCGGACGCCACCTGGCTGATTACTGGCGGCCTGAATGGCCTCGGGCTCGAGGTGGCGCGATGGCTCGCCGCGCATGGCGCCCGCCACTTCATGCTGGTCGCCCGGAGCCAGCCCTCTCCCGAAGCCGTGCAGGCGATTGCGGAACTGCGAAGCGCCGCCGTCACCGTGGCGACCAGACAGTGCGACGTCGCGTCGAAGGATCAGGTCGCCGACACGCTGGGCGAGATCGCGCGGACCATGCCGCCCCTCGGAGGCATCGTGCACTCGGCCGGCATCCTGGATGACGGCGTCATTCAGCACCAGCAGTGGGAACGCTTCGAGCGCGTGCTCGCACCCAAGGTCCGGGGCGCGTGGAACCTGCATAGCCTGACCGCCAACAGCGGACTCGAGTACTTCGTGCTGTTCTCGTCCGTCTCGTCGCTGCTGGGCTCGCCGGGGCAAAGCAATCATGCTGCGGCAAACGCGTTCCTCGACGCGCTGGCGCACCATCGGCGGGAGCGCGGCCTGCCGGCGATCAGCATCAATTGGGGAGCGTGGAGCGACATCGGCACGGTCGCGCGGCGCAGCGTCGAGGGGCGGATCGCGACCCAGGGCGTCTCGGCGTTTTCTCCGGCGCAGGGCCTCGAGATACTCGGCCGCCTCATGACCGCGGAGGGGGTTGCGCAGATCGGCGTTGTCGCGGCCGACTGGTCGACGTTTGCATCCGAATTCGCGAAGAGGGGAATCCCGCCGTTCTTTTCCACCGTCGTCGCGTCGGCGATCGAACGAACGAGAACGATGCGTCCGTCGAAGGCTTCGGCCGCGGAGCCGGGCGTGGACCTCAAGCAGCAGCTCGAGCGCGCGCCCGCGCATAAGCGCCGTGCGCTGCTCGCCGCCCATGTGGAAACGAGCGCCGTCCGCGTGCTCGGTCTGCGACAGGGTCACGTGGTTGATCGAAAGTGGCCGCTGTCGGAGCTCGGGCTGGATTCGCTGATGGCGGTGGAGTTGCGCAACACGCTCGGAGCGGCGCTCGGTCGTCCGCTTCCCGCGACGTTGCTGTTCGACTATCCAACGATCGACGCGCTGACCGACTTCCTCGCTCCGTCGCTTCAGATCGAAAGCGGGAGCCGGCCCGAAACGACGGCGGACTCGACGGACACGCGCGGTGCCCTGGATATGATCGAGAGCCTGTCCGACGAAGAGGTCGACCGGATGGTGCTCGAGCGTGGGGATTACCGATGAGCGATTTTCTCGAGCGCGTCTCCAAGTTGCCGCCGAACCGGCTGGCGCTGCTCGCGCATGAGTTGAATAACCGGCTCGAGCGGCTGGAGCAGCGATCGAAGGAAGCGGTCGCGGTGATCGGCATCGGATGCCGGTTTCCCGGCGGCGCGAACGGGCCCGACGCGTACTGGAGAAACCTGCAGGAGGGCAAGCATACCGTTCGCGAGATTCCACCCGAGCGCTGGGACGCCGAAGCGTACTACGATCCGGATCCCTCGACGCCAGGGCGGATGACATCAAAATGGGGCAGCTTTCTCGACGACGTCGATCGGTTCGATGCGGCGTTCTTCGGGATTTCACCGCGCGAAGCGATGTCGCTCGATCCGCATCAGAGGCTGCTCCTGGAGGTCACCTGGGAAGCGCTCGAGCACGCGGGGCAGGCAGCCGACGCGGTCATGGGCAGTCAGACGGGCGTGTTCGTCGGCTCGGGCAGCGCTGATTACTATCAACTGCTGTTCGAGGATCGTCCGGCTTCGCTGAACGCATATCTCGTTTCCGGAAACGCGCCGAGCATGATGTCAGGGCGCCTGTCCTATTTCCTTGGAGTGCACGGCCCGAGCCTCACGATCGATACGGCGTGTTCCTCGTCGCTCGTAGCGGTACACGTGGCCTGTCAGTCTTTGCGGAGCAGCGAATGCCGTATGGCGATCGCGGGCGGCGCGAACCTGATTCTTGCGCCCGACAACATGATCGGGTTATCGCAGGCGCGGATGCTGTCCCCCGATGGCCACTGCCGCGCCTTCGACGCCGGTGCGAACGGCATCGTCAGGGGCGAAGGCTGCGGCGTCGTCGTTCTGAAACGGCTCTCGGACGCGCAGGCCGACGGCGATCGCATCCTCGCGGTCCTTCGGGGAACCGCGATCAATCAGGACGGACGCAGCAACGGCATCACGGCGCCGAACGGTCCCGCGCAGGAAGCCGTGATCCGCGAGGCGCTCGAGCGATCCGGGATCGAGCCGAGCGAGGTCGATTACGTCGAGTGCCACGGGACCGGGACCACCCTGGGGGATCCGATTGAGCTCAGGGCGCTCGGCGCCGTGCTGGGCAAAAGCCGGCCGGTTGATCGTCCGGTGCAGGTCGGATCGGTGAAGACGAACATGGGGCACCTCGAGGTCAGCGCCGGAATCGCCGGATTGATCAAGGTGGTCCTCGCGCTCCATCACGAGGAGATTCCGGCACACCTGCATTTCCGCGATCCCAATCCCTACGTTGAATGGGACCAGCTGCCGGTCCGCGTCGTCACGGAGCGGACGCCGTGGAGCTCGCGTGAACGACGCCGCATCGCTGGCGTCAGCTCCTTTGGATTCAGCGGAACGAACGCTCATGTGATTGTCGAGGAGGCGCCACCTCAGTCCGCAGGAGCGGAGCAGACGGTCGAGCGGCCGGTGCATCTACTGGCGCTGTCGGCTCGGACGCGCGCGGCACTAGAGGTCTCGGCGCGGAACCTGGCCGAGGATGTCCGCGCGAATCCGGACAGGCCGATTGCGGACGTCTGTTTTACTGCGAATACGGGACGCGCGCACATGGCGGAGCGAGCCGCACTGACCGCGCGCACCTCCGCCGAGCTCGTCGAAGGACTGGCGCTGCTCGCCGAAGGAGACGTCGCGAAGAATGCCGTGGGCCGGGTCACCAGCTCGGAGCCACCGCCGATCGGATTCCTGTTCACCGGCCAGGGCTCGCAGTACGTGGGCATGGGGCGTGAGCTCTATGAGACGCAGCCCACGTTCCGGCGAGCGCTCGAGGAGTGCCACGAGTTTCTGAAGGCGCACGCGGGACTGTCGCTCCTCGACTCGCTCTATCCCGCGGGGGGCCCAAACGAAGCCGCAGAACAAGCGCTCGCACAGACCGCGATGACGCAGCCCGCGCTCTTCGCCGTCGAGTATGCGCTGGCCGAAGTGTGGCGCGCCTGGGGTGTGAAGCCCGCCGTTGTCATCGGACACAGCCTCGGCGAATACGCGGCGGCCTGCGTCGCCGGGATTTTCACGCTGGATGAAGGACTGACGCTGGTTACCGAGCGCGCGCGCTTGATGCAACAGCTGCCTGCAGGCGGCACCATGGCGGCCTTGATGGCTCCGGAAGCGCAGGTGGCCGCGGTAATCGCCGAGGCCGGCCGCGCCGTGGCGATCGCGGCGATCAACGGGCCTCGGAATGTCGTCGTCTCGGGCGCGGCTGCGGACGTCGATGCCGTCTGCGCACGCCTGGCGGAATCCGGCGTGCAGGCGCGGCGGCTCAACGTGTCGCACGCCTTTCACTCAGTGTTGATGGAGCCGATGCTGGCGGGGTTCGAGCGCGCGGCTGCCCGCGTGGCGTACCGCGAGCCGCAGATGGACGTGATCTCCAACGTGACGGGCCGGATCTGCGCCAGCGGCGACCTCACGCCTGAGTACTGGCGACGGCATACGCGCCAGCCAGTACGCTTCGCCGACGGGATCGCGACGGCGCTCGAACAGGGCTGCCGCCTCTTCGTCGAGATCGGCCCGACGCCGCAGCTGAGCGGCTTGGCGTCGCAGTGCGCTGAGGCGGCCGATGTCCTCTGGCTGCCGTCGCTGCGCCGCGGACGTCCAGACGCGCAGTCGATGCTCTCGACCGCCGGCCGGCTGTATACAGGAGGCGCTCGGATTGACTGGCGCGGCTTCGATCGCGACTACCGCCGCCGCAAGGTTGCACTTCCCACGTATCCGTTTCAGCGCGAGCGGTTCTGGCCGGAGCATCGGGCGCCTGCGCCGCTCGCAGCACAGGCGGGCACACCGGCGTGGGCTGACTGGTTGTATGACCTCGAGTGGGAGCGGCGGGCGCGCAGCGACAGCAGCGCCTCCTTCCTGCCGCAGCCGGCCGAGCTCGCGATGAAGGGGCGCGAGCAGGTCGCAGCAGCGTGTGCGGAGAACAACACCATCGTTTATAACGCCCTCTATCCCGCGCTCGATGCCGCATGCACGTCATACATTGTGTCCGCGTTCCGTGCTCTCGGCGTGCCGCTCACGACAGGGCAGCGGTTGACCGCCGCCGCCGCCGCCAGAACGATGGGCGTCAAGCCGGCCCATCGGCGGCTGTTCGGCCGGCTGCTGCAAATTCTCGAAGAAGACGGCGTGCTGCGGCGCGAAGGAGATGGATGGGCCGTCACTGCGACTCCCGGGCACGCGGACCCAGCTGCACTCGTGCGCTCGCTGCTCGATCGCTTCCCCTCGTGCAGCGCGGAAATCAACCTCACGGCCGCGTGTGCGCCATCGTTGGCACAGGTGCTGACCGGCCGAGTGGATCCGCTGCAGGTGCTGTTCCCCCGCGGTGACTTCAGCGCGGCGGCTGCGGTATACGAGCACGCGCCCGCGTTGCGCGTGTTCAACACGCTGCTCGCCGAGCGCGTCGCCCATGCGGCGGCGGCCGCCCCACCGCAATCCACGGTGCGCGTACTCGAAATCGGCGGAGGAACCGGGTCGGCAACCTCATACGTGCTGCCCGGCCTCACGGCCGGGCGGACCGAGTACACGTTCAGCGACGTATCGGCGGCGTTCCTGCCGCACGCGCAGGAAAAGTTCGCGCGTTTCGATTTCGTGAAGTACCAGGTCCTCGACGTGGAAGAGGACCCGGCCCGCCAGGGCTTCAAACCTGGCAGCTTCGACATCGTCATCGCCGCCAACGTCGTGCACGCGACGCGCGATATCCGCGAGACGCTCGGGAAGATTCGCACGCTGTTGGCTCCGGGCGGCCTGCTGTTCCTGCTCGAAGGAACGCGCACCCAGCGCTTCGGCGACTTGACGGTCGGCTACACCGAAGGGTGGTGGCGTTTCGCCGATACGGATCTGCGCCCGGACTACGCGTTGCTGACGGCCGACCAGTGGAGGCGGGTGCTCCAGGACGAGGGATTCACTGGATCGGAGACGTTCCCGGACGCGCGAGTCCACGAACAGGCGATCTTCGAGAACCAGTCGATCATCATCGCCCGGGCTCCGGTCGAGCAGAAGGCAGGCGCCGGCCTGCGCGGCCCCTGGCTGGTGTGCGGGAATCCGGACGGCCTCGGAGCGCGCCTCGTTGCCGAGCTGCGGCACCGCGGGGTGGCGGCGGCCCTGGCGGTTCGCGGCGACGCGTATTCGGCCGACCTGCCGGCGGGCCAGTTCGCCCTCGACGCCGAATCGCGCGAACACCTCTTACGCGCGCTCCGCGAGCTTGCCGCGACGGCGGCTGGCCCGGTCAATGCCGTACACCTGTGGGCGCTCGAAGAACGCACGGCACTGGACGCCGGCGTGGAGGAAATTTCGCGTGGTGTCAGGCGCGGCTGCGGCAGCGCGCTGGCGCTGGTGCAAGCACTGGCCGAGCTCCCGTCCGGCGCTGGCGGCACGCTGACCTGCGTGACCCGCAACGCGCAGCCGCTATCGGCGGGCGGACCTCCGCTTGAGGCAGTCCAGTCGCCGCTCTGGGGCCTTGGACGCGTCGTCGACCTGGAGCACCCTGATCTCCAATGCCTGCGGCTCGATCTCGGACCGCATCCGGAAGGCGGCGACGCGCGCGCCATAGTCAACGAGCTGGAGGCCTCTACGGGCGGGGAGCGGCAAGTGGCGCTCCGTGGCGCCGACCGCTCAGTGCTGCGCATGGTTCGCCACGCCGACACCGGATCCAAAACGGAGACGGCATTCGTGCGGCCCGACGCGGCGTACCTGGTAACCGGAGGCCTCGCGGGTCTCGGTCTCGAAGTCGCGAGGTGGCTGGTCGATCGCGGCGCGACCCGCCTGGTGCTGGCTTCCCGGGGCAAGCCGTCCTCGGCGACCCTCGAGACGATCGCGGCCCTTGGGGCGCGCGGCACGTCGGTGGCCACCGTACAGGCCGACGTGTCCACACCTGCGGGAATTGACGCGATCTTCGCCGCCTGCGCGGCCGATCCCCGTCCGCTCCGCGGCGTGATTCACTCGGCGGGTGTGACCGACGATGCGTCGCTGCTGCAGCAGCGATGGGAGCGGTTTGAAAACGTCATGGCGGCGAAAGTGCGCGGCTCGTGGCTCCTGCACATGCGAACCGCCCGAATGCCGCTTGATTTCTTCGTGCTGTTCTCGTCGGGCGCATCGTTCATCGGTTCGCCGGGCCAGAGCAATCATGCCGCTGCGAATGCGTTTCTCGACAGCCTCGCGTTCCACCGGCGAGCACTCGGGCTTCCGGCGCTGTCGATAAACTGGGGCGCCTGGAGCAAGATCGGCGCGGCCACGCGCGGAGATGTGCTCGACCGCGTGAGCCTCGCGGGGCTGAATCACATCGATCCGACGCAGGGTTTCGCGGTCCTCGAGCATCTCATGCGGAGCGAGGCCGCTCAGACGGCGGTGCTGCCTATTCGCTGGCCGGAGTTCCTCGCCCACGCCACAGCGATCCCGCGCGCGTTCTTCGAGCGCGTGGCGACGGACAGCACGCCGCCTGGCAGCCCGGTCAATCGCGAGGCTCGGCGCATTCTCGACGATGTGCGGTCGGCGCCCGCGGCGCGGCGGAGACCGATGCTGATGACCATCGTGGAGCGCGAGGCCTGCCGCGTCCTCGGGCTCGGATCGTCGAACTCCATCGATCCGACGCAGCCCTTGAACGCCCTCGGCCTGGATTCGTTGATGGCGGTGGAGCTGCGCAATGCGCTGGCCGCGCTCACGGGACATCCGTTGCCGGCGACGCTGTTGTTCAACTACCCCACGGTTGTCGATCTGGTGGAGTTCCTCGCCGCGGAGATGGCCCTCGACGGCGGGGCGGCGGAACAGGCTGCAGCGCCGGCCGCCGAACCTGCCGACCTCGAGGCGATGTCCGAGGACGAGATCGCCGCTCTTCTCGCGGGCAAGCTGGCCGGAGCGGGCGCTCAGGCGCCGGGGGGCGCGGAGTAGCCCATGTCCCAGCCATTGGCCACGCCGGATCGCAAGGAGCTGCTGCGAAGTGCGTTCGTCCGCATCGAACAGCTCGAGGCGCGCCTGCGCGACAAGTCCGCGGAGGGACGCGAGCCCATCGCGATCATCGGGCTCGCGTGCCGCTTCCCGGCGGGTGCCAATGACCCCGAGCGCTTCTGGCAGCTGCTGCGCGATGGAGTGGACGCAATCTCCGACGTGCCACGCAGCCGCTGGGACATCGACGCCGTGTACGACCCGAACCCCGACGTCCCCGGAAAAATATACGCGCGTGGCGGTGGCTTCCTCGATCGCGTCGATGGATTCGACCCACAGTTTTTCGGGATCGCGCCGCGCGAGGCGGCCAACATGGACCCGCAGCAGCGCCTGCTGCTGGAGGTGACCTGGGAAGCGCTGGAACACGCGGCTGTGCCGCCGCTCTCGCTCACTGGCAGCGCCACGGGAGTATTCATTGGCCTGACGACCGCTGACTATTCGCGCCTGCTCGAACGGCAGGCACCCGAAGCCATCGATGCGTACTTTGGAACCGGCGTTGCCGCGAGCGTCGCCGCGGGACGCCTTTCCTATGTGCTTGGCCTGCGTGGCCCGGCCATGACGGTCGATACGGCCTGCTCGTCGTCGCTCGTCGCCGTCCACTTGGCCTGTCAGAGCCTCCGCCTCCAGGAAAGCCGGCTTGCCGTGGCCGGGGGCGTGAACCTGATGCTGTCGCCGGGCGGCCACCTCGTTGCGAGCAAGGGGCGGATGCTCGCTCCCGACAGCCGCTGCAAGACCTTCGACGCGAGCGCAGACGGATATGTGCGCAGCGAAGGCTGCGGGATGGTCGTCCTGAAGCGGCTGAGCGATGCGCGCGCGGACGGCGACCGCATCCTCGCGGTGATTCGCGGCACGGCCCTCAACCAGGACGGCCGCAGCAGCGGTCTGACGGCGCCCAACGGACGCGCGCAGGAAGAAGTGATCCGCCAGGCGCTGCAGAATGGCGGCGTGGCGCCCGGCGATGTGACGTACGTGGAGACGCACGGGACGGGAACGTCGCTTGGCGACCCGATCGAAGTCCAGGCGCTCGGCACTGTGTACGGCGCTGGACGCGACCCCGCACGGCCGCTGCTCATCGGTTCGGTGAAGACCAACATCGGACACCTCGAGGCGGCCGCGGGCGTGGCGGCCCTCATCAAGGCTGTCCTGGCGCTGCAGCACGGCGAAATACCACCGCACCTGCACTTCACGCGCCCCAATCCGCACATCCCGTGGGCGTCGTTGCCGATTCAGGTGGCAACGTCGCGGCAGCCCTGGCCTGATGGTCGCCCGCAAACGATTGCGGTCAGCTCGTTCGGCTTCAGCGGCACGAACGCCCATCTCGTCGTGCAGGCGGCGCCTGAGGAACGGCAGCGGGAGCCGTACACGCCACGGCCCGCGTACGTGCTGCCGATCTCGGCGAGGTCGGCCCCCGCCCTCTCAGATCTGACGTCGGCATACGCCCGCGTGCTCGAGATCGCGTCGGATGCGAGCCTGCCAGACATCTGCTTCACCGCGGCAACGGGACGATCGCATTTCGAACACCGTCTCGCCGTCGCGGCGGCGACGCGCGGCGAGATGCTCGACCGCCTGCGGGGTTTCCTGGCGGGCGAGCAGGTGCCAGACGTGTGGACGGGCGAGGTCCCGATGCGCCGCTCGCCCGAGGTGGCCTTCGTCTTCACCGGGCAAGGCTCCCAGTACGTGAATATGGGCCGGTCGTTGTACGAATCGGAGCCAGTCTTCCGCGCGGCGCTGGATCGGTGCAGCGCGATTGTGTTGGCGAAATTCGGGCTGCCGCTGCTGGACGTCTTGTATCCGCCGGCCGGCGCCAAAGCCGCTGCCGAGGCGCAGCTTGTACAGACGGCGTGGACGCAGCCTGCCCTGTTCGCGCTCGAGTTCGCGCTGTCGGAACTCTGGCGGTCCTGGGGGG
>JANNJO010000290.1:0-6736 GCA_031395755.1 Acidobacteriota bacterium | reverse complement strand
ATGTGCAGCTCATTGAGCGGCATGTCGCCGTTGAGCACCTCGTCGAGGAGATCGCCGTCGCGATCGACCAGCCCCTGCATGGCCGTCCGTACACGATCCTCTGCCAGGCCGCCCATCGCGAGCAGCCGTTCCTTCAGGGCCCCGAGCGCCTGCTGAAAATGTTGACGTTCCATCAGCCGAATCGTCCCGTGATGTAATCCTCGGTAAGTTTTTCTTTCGGCGTCGTGAAAATCTGCTCGGTGCGGCCGAACTCGACCAGCTTGCCGAGCCAGAAGAACGCCGTGTAGTCGGAGACCCGCGCCGCCTGCTGCATGTTGTGCGTCACGATCACGATCGTGTAGTCCTTCTTCAGATCGTAGATCAGTTCTTCGATGCGTTGTGTCGCGATCGGATCGAGCGCCGAGGCCGGCTCGTCCATCAGGAGGATCTCCGGGCGCACGGCCAGGGCTCTTGCGATGCAGAGCCGCTGCTGCTGTCCCCCCGACAGCGCGAGCGCCGACTCCTGGAGGCGGTCTTTGACCTCGTCCCACAGTGCGGCGTGCTTGAGGCTCTCCTCCACCCGGCAGATCAGATCCGCGCGGTCGCGCGCCATGCCGTTGATGCGGATGCCGTAGGCGACGTTCTCGAAAATCGACTTGGGGAAAGTATTGGATTTCTGGAACACCATGCCGACGCGGCGGCGGAGATCCACGACGTCCGTGCCTCCGCGATAGATGTTCTTGTCGTCGATCAGGATGTCGCCTTCGGCGCGGGTGCCGGCGATGATGTCGTTCATCCGGTTCAGCGTGCGCAGGAAGGTGCTCTTGCCGCAGCCCGAGGGCCCGATGAAGGCCGACACCTGGTTCGAGTGCAGCCCGATCGTGATGTCGTGCAGCACTTGCGCGTCGCCGTAATAAAAATTCAGGTTGTCGACACGGATCTTGAGCGGCGTGACCTTCTGCTCCGCGATGCGGGCTGCCGATCGGGTGACTTGCGGCGCGGTGGTGAGTGAGTCAGCCACGATTCCATGTCATTCTATCCTGCAGGTGTTAACACCATGTTAACGGCCGGGAGCGGAGGCGGGCCCTCAGGTCGGCTGGGTCCCTTCCACGCTGATGTCGGAGCTCGACAGAAACGCCTGGACCTGCCGCCGAAGGTCTTCCTGCAGCACGTCGACGGGCCTCCGCGCGTCCAGGATCCGGAAGCCGAATTCGTCGGCCATGGAGCCATATTCGCGGAGCAGCTTGTTCTGATAGGACCGGAAGCTGTCGTAGATGTCGTCGCCGCCCTTGAGGTCCATGCCGGATTCCCAGAAGTCCATGCCCCGGGCCGACAGCACCCGCCGGATGAGCGTGTCGACGTCGATTTTCAAATAAAACACCAGGTGCGGCGCGATGGCGAATCCGTACAGGCTCCTCAACCAGGCGCGATCGACGCCGCGGACGCCGGCACGGGCGAGCGCGGAGAAGATATAGCGATCCGACAACACCACGAATCCCGCCTTGAGCGCCGGGATGATCTCCTTTTCGAGCCGGTCGGCGAAGTCGGTGGCGTATAACAGCACGAAGGTCAGCTTGTTGAGCGTGTTGCTCGACTTCGCGAGCTCGATCGTCGGCTGCATCAGCGCCGACCGCGTCCAGCCCGTTTCGACGACCCCGTAGCCCTGCACCTCCAGCCACTCGCGCAGCAGCTGGATCTGCGTGCTTCGCCCCACGCCGTCGGTGCCCTCGATGGCGATGATCTTCCCGGGATACTGATCGATGGGGAGGTAGGGCAGCCCGTGCCCGTAATAACGGCCCGGCTGAATGTGCCCGTTCGCGCCGAAGTCCCCGCTCATCGGCTCTTTGCTTTCCGTCTTGTGTTCTGCCACTACTGGTTCACCGCCTCCAGCGTCGGGCGTTCGAGCTGCCGCGACACCAGATTCCTCACCGTTTGCTGTTGATCCGTAATCGAGAGCGACGCGTCGACCACGCTCAGGCCGAACTCATCGATCAGGCGATCGTACTCCTCGAGCACCTTCCCCTGGAAAATCCGGAAGCTCTCCTGCGCGTTGAGGCTCCAGCCCATGTCCATCCCGGCCTCGTAGAACTTCAGCTTCACGCGCCGCGCCATCAGGCGGTCGAGCGAGACATCGATCGGCACGCGAAAATACAGCGCCAGGTCGGGCCTGACGGCGAAACTGTAAAGGTCGCGCACCCAGGCCCGGTCGACACCCCGCGCGACATCGCGCGCGAAGGCGGTGTAGGCATAGCGATCGGCCAGCACGATCATCCCCGCCTTCAGCGGCGGGACGATGTTGTAGAGCTGCCGGTCGGCGAAGTCAGTGGCGTGCAGGAGGCTGAACGTCGTCGGCGTCAGCGAGTCCTTCTTCTTGCCCATTTTCGTCGCCGCCTTCACCAGCGCCGACGAGTTCCAATCGGTGACGAAGACTCTTAGCCCGGCGGCGCTCAGCCACTTGGCCAGCAGCGCCAGCTGCGTCGTCTTTCCCGACCCGTCGATGCCTTCGACCACGAACAGCTTGCCCGGGTATTCGTGCGGAGAGCTCAGGTTGTTCAGCATAAGAGGTTGTCCCCGCGCTCAGGCGGATGGGCTTGCCCAGCGCGCGCTCGAGCGGTTCGATTTGACGCTGGGCGGCCCAGAGCTCCAGCTCGGCGTCGCCCGACGTGCGAAGTTTCACCAGATATTCCCCGCCGCGGTCGTGCAGCTCCACTCCGCTCACCACCTGCGCGTGGCTGCGATCGAGCGTCTCGGCAAAGCGCAGGATGGCCGCGAGGGTGCGTACGGCGTTCCGCTTCTTCGGACTGAGCGCGCTGAACGCGGGATGGGTTCGTCTCGGCGGCGATTTGCGATGGTAACGCGCGATCGACGCGATGACCTCTGATTCCTGCGGTTCGAAGCCGCGGAGATCACCATTCTTGATCAGATAGTACGAGTGCTTATGATGCCGCGGGTAGCTGATATGCGTGCCGATGTCGTGGAGCAGCGCGGCAAACTCGAGCCATTCGCGCTCGCGATCGGTCAGCCCGTGCACGCTGCGGGTCTGATCGAACACCGAGAGCGCGAGCCGCGCGATCTGGTGCGCGTGCTCGGGCCAGTAGCTGCAGCGCTCGGCCAGCTCGACCACGCTGCGGCGCCGCACGTCCGGGTACTGTCCCGCCTGCGCGATGTGCTTCCGGTTGCGCTGGATGTAATCCAGCACGAGCCCCTCGCGCAGCGCGAAGTCGCACAAGGTAATCTCGCTGGCGTCGAGGTGGCGCAGCACCGTATCGAGCAGCACGGCGCCCGAGACGATGAGATCGGCGCGCCGCGGATCGAGCCCCGGCATCTTCATGCGGTCGGTGATGCCGCGGGCGGTGACGTCTTTCCGCAGACGATGGATCTGTTTGGCCGGAACGCGGAGGTTTCTGATTTCGTCGCTCGCGCGGCGGCGTTCGGCCGTCGCGACCGTGCCGAGGCTGAGAATCGTTCCGGACGTGCCAATCACGCGATCGAAGCCCGCGGTCCGGATATCACGAAGATACTTTGAGAGCTCGTCATCGATGTGGCGGACAAGCTTTCGCTCGTCGCGCCCCGACAGCGGGTCCGTCCGGACGAATCGCTCGGTCAGACGAATGACCCCTAACTTGAAGCTTTTGGCTACACGCAGGGAGGTTCCGGCACCATGGGTGATTTCCACGCTTCCGCCGCCGATATCCACGACCACCGCTGACGCGCCTGCAACATCGACGCCGTAGACCGCGGCGACGTGAATCAGCCGAGCTTCTTCGGTTCCGGAGATGACCTGCGGCTTGATGCCGGTTTCACGCTCGACCGCGGCGAGAAATTCTCCGCCGTTCTCCGCTTCCCGCACCGCGCTCGTGGCCGCCGCGAGGATTTCCTCGACCTGATGTGATTCAGCCAGCCTGCGAAAGCGTGAGAGCGCCTGGAGCGCGGCCGCCATCGCCTCGTGCGTCAGGGCTTTGCCGCCGAGCCCGCCCGACCCCAGGCGCACCATTTCCTTCTCCCTGTCGATCACCTCGAAGGACAGATCCGGGCGGATGCGAACCACGATCATGTGAATCGAATTTGTACCGCAGTCGATCGCCGCTATCCGCATCTATTTGATTAGAAAAGGGTTGTCGGCGTCATACGGACTTCCTATAATGGAAGGCACAACACGGACGGCGCTGCACACTCGCCCCCGCATCCTAGCATGAACGCATTAACTTCCCGTGACAGGCTCTGGCGCAAACGGTTGCACGAACTGAGCGCGGTCTGGCCCGATTTCGTCGGCGGCCGGACGACCGGTCTTCACAAGACGCGTGTCGCCTCGCGACGCATCCGCGAAGCGCTGCCGATCGTCAGCACGTGCGCGCCGCCGGCAAAAGTGAAGAAGCTCAGCCGGAAGATGCGGGAGCTGACGCGGTATCTCGGACCCATTCGCGAGCTCGACGTCGAACTGGATCTTCTCGAGGACGAGTCGAAACTCGAAGGCGTGTCTGACCGCGCGATCGAGATCCTGCGCCGCGAGGTCGCCGCAAAGCGCCAGGCGCTGCGGAATGAGCTGACGGAGAAGGCGCCCGTCGGGGACGTGAAAAAGCTGATCAGGAAGCTCGAGCGCGTCGCGGATGGACGAAAGGCGGGGGGTAAGGGGAAAAAGGCAAAAGCCGACACAAGGAACGAAGCCGAGTGGCGCGGCGTGTTGGCGGCCCGTCTCATGCGCCGTGCGAAGGCGCTTCGCGTGGCGCTGGACGACGCAGGCCCTCTCTACGCGCCGGAACGGATTCATAGTGTTCGAATCGCCACGAAGAAACTGCGCTACGCGCTCGAGATTGCGCATGACACTCGTGTGCCTGGCGCGGCACCGCTGGTCAGAGTCTTGAAGCGGCAGCAGGAGCGGCTCGGGCACCTTCACGATCTGCAGCTGCTCTTGAAGCATGTGCGCGAGGCGGAGACGTCTCCCGGCGTCGGTTCGCGAGTGAACGACCTGACCGCCTATGCGGACGCGCTCGAGCGCGAATGCCGCCAGCTTCACGCCGGATTCGTCGAACATCGCGACGAGCTCGCCGGCTGCGTCAAAGACGTACGCCAGCAACTCGTGCCGGCGCTCACGACGCCGCCGCGTCTCCAGGCGCGCGTCGCGGGCGCCCGCCCCGTCGCTCGATCGCGGACGCGGGCGAGAAGCTGATGGTGACCGAACAGTTCCAGTTGTACTTAATCCGCCACGGTCTCGCGGCCGAGCGCGGCGAGAATTATCCGGACGATTCCAAGCGGCCGCTCACGAACGACGGGATTCAGAAGCTGCGGAGAGAAGGAAAAGCGCTCGCGGCACTGGATGTCACGTTCGATGTGATTCTCACCAGTCCTCTGGTGCGCACGCGCCAGACGGCCGAGACGCTGGCCTCCGTCTTTCGTAACCCCCCGCCCATCGTCAACGTGCAGGCGCTGGCGCCGGGCGGCACGCACAACGGCATCGTCGACGAGTTGACGAAGCAGCATCGCCGCCACCACATCGCGATCGTCGGCCATGAGCCCGGGATCGGCGAGTTGGCCGCGCGATTGATGGGGTTGCGCCGTGCGCTGGTCTTCAAGAAAGGTGCGGTCTGCCGGATCGACGTCCCAGCGCTGCCGCCGGCCGGTCCCGGTCAGCTGCGCTGGTTTTTGACTCCTCGCATACTTCGCAAACTCGGTAAGTAGACAGCCCTGAAGGGCTCCAGCCCTGTCAGTCCACGACGTAACTGAAGATCTTGAACCGCCCGTTTTTCTCCAGGACGGATCCAAACAGGCGAACCTGCTGCTCTCGCCCCTCGTTGTCTCTGACCGTCAGCTCGCTGTCGCGGTGCACGCGGTAGCTCTGATGCCGAGTCGTCTCGCCCGTGAAGCGGATCGAGACCAGCTCGTACTTGTTCCCGCCGTGCTTCGCCAGCGTCGCTCTGAGCCTCGCGTTGCTCTTCTGATGCAGGTCTCCCCAGACGTACGAGAACGGCAGGTTGCGCTCGGGGCGAGCGGCCGGCAACTCCGGCCACACATGCTCGCGGAATTCCTGCTCGTTCAGCGTCAGCGTGTTCAACGAATTGATATCCTCACGCTTCAGCGCGTCGAGCACCGCTTGTGCGAGGCTTTCAGCGGAGCCGTGCGCATTGGGAAGAGACGACGAGGAGCGCCCGCAGGCGAGAAGACACGTGCTCAGGAGGAGGGCTGTGACGAGACGCATAGAGTCGAGTCTAAGCCGGGACTAGCGATTAGTGGTTTGGGATGAGTCCAGAACCCGCGTTCAGAGCCAATCACCAGGCACTAATCCCTAATCCCGCCGGTATCACTCTACCGCTGGGGGTACGCCGTCCAGCCGGCCGTCCAGTCGTCCGCCGGTGCAGGCGGCACGGCGCCGATGTAAGTCACCGCTTCGAAGAATCCGTCGTTCGGCGGAATCGCTGGTGCGAGCTGTCCGCCTGCGAGCGTGGCGATCGACGTCGGTTGGAAGTTCGGTGCGTCGTGCCGCGAGCAGTCAGGCGACAGGCCGCCGTCCACGTTCGCCCGCACGTTGGGGAACCTGCCGCTGTTGACGAACGGCGCCACGCTCGAGTGAATCGCCGTGCCGGCGGCCCCGCCGGTGACGCCGATGTTCCAAATCACTCCGTTGCCCATCTGCGAGACGCCATCGTTGATCTGCTGGAGCGTAGCCGCGTCCACAATCTGCGGCCCCGACGTTTTGAAGCCGGTTATCAGGAAGTTGCGGAGCGTAAACGCCGTGCCGCGGCGGATGGTCGCCGCGATGGAG
>JANNJO010000258.1:0-5338 GCA_031395755.1 Acidobacteriota bacterium | reverse complement strand
GTTGATGGATCCCGTCGGCCTGTCGACGGAGAACTTCGACGCGATAGGCCGGTACCGCAGCCAGAGCGAGGCAGGAACGCCTGTTGACGCGTCTGGCGCGCTTCCCGACGGCAGCACGTTCGACGGCGCGATCGGCCTGCGCAAAGCCGTGCTGAATCGCCCGGAATTGTTCGTCACGACGTTGACCGAAAAGCTGCTGACGTATGCACTCGGCAGAGGACTCGAGCATTACGACGCTCCGGCGATTCGGGCGATCACCCGGACGGCGCGCGCGAATGATTATCGTTTTTCGTCGGTGGTGCTGGGCATTGTGAACAGCACCCCGTTCAGGATGAGGAGATTGCGTTCATGATCATCACCAAAATGGCGTTGCCGCGGCGGACGTTCCTGCGGGGCTTGAGCGCGACCCTGGCGTTGCCCATGCTCGACGCGATGGTGCCCGCGATGTCGCGCCTGAGCGCGGCGACGGCGCCGGTGCGCCGGCTGGGCTTTGTCTACATCCCGATGGGCTCGAACATCACGGAGTGGATGCCGAAGACGGAGGGGCGGATCACGGAGCTCTCGCCGACGCTGGCGTCGCTCACCCCGTTCCTGCCGCAGACCACGGTGCTGTCGAATCTGGAGATGAAGAACGCGTATTCGTCGGGCAACCACGCGACGGCGAACTGCACGTTCCTGAGCGGCGTGCGCGCGAAGGCGACCGAGGGCTCGGACTACGAGATGGGCGTGACGGTCGATCAGATCGCGGCGCAGCAACTCGGGAAGGACACGGCGCTGCCGTCGCTCGAGCTGGCGACCGACTTCAACTACGTCGTCGGCAACTGCGACAACGGGTTCAACTGCGTCTACATGAACACGCTGGCGTGGTCGTCGAAGACGACGCCGCTGCCGACCGAGGCGAATCCCCGGGTGGTGTTCGAGCGGCTGTTTGGCGACGGCGGTACGGCCGCCGACCGCAAAGCGGAGCTGCGGAAGAACGGCAGCATCCTGGACTGGGTGACCGAGGACATGGCGCGCCTGGGCCGGCGGCTCGGGGCGAGCGACCGGACGCGGGTGGGCGAGTATCTGGACACGGTGCGCGAAGTGGAGCGCCGGATCCAGAAGGCGGAACAGCAGGACGGCGGTGCGCTGCCGGAGGTGCTGACGCGGCCGGTGGGCGTGCCGTCGGACTGGGACGAGCACGCGAAGCTGATGTTCGATCTGCAGGTGCTGGCGCTGCAGGCCGACATCACGCGGGTGATTACGTTCCAGTTGGCGCGCGAGGTGAGCACGCGGACGTATCCGCAGATTGGCGTGGCCGAGCCGCATCACGCGACGTCGCATCACCAGAACTCGCCGGAGAAGCTGGCGAAGCTCGCCAAGATCAACGCGTATCACGTGTCGCTGTTTGCCTATTTCCTCGGGAAGCTCCAGGCGACGAAAGACGGGGACGGGACGCTGCTGGATCACTCGATGTATGTGCTCGGAAGCGGCCTGGGGAACCCGGACGTGCACGACCACACGAACCTGCCGATTGTCGTGGCGGGCGGCGGAGCGGGGCAGCTGACCGGCGGGCGGCACATTAAATACAAAGACCCGACGCCGCTGACGAACCTGCATGTGACGCTGCTGGACAAGGCGGGGATGCCGACCGACCGCTTCGCCGACAGCACGGGCAAGGTCCACGAGCTCCTCGAGCCGTTGTCACTCTAGTTCCGCAGGTGGGGTCCGGCTTAAGCCAGACCCCACCGATGCGAGGCCAAACAATGAAACGCGTGAAACTGCTCGGCGGATGTTCGATTGCGGCGATTCTGTTCGTCAACGCCGCCACTATCGGCGCTCAGAACGCGGTCGATCCGGATGGCACGACACCCCTTCACTGGGCCGTCCATCGGAACGATCTGAAGGGCGCTGAAACGCTCGTCAGATCCGGAGCGGACGTCAACGCCACCAACCGATACGGTGTCCCACCGCTGTCGCTGGCTGCCACCAACGGCAACGCCGCCATGCTGGAGCTGCTGCTGAAAGCCGGCGCCAATCCGAACGCGGCGCAAGCTGAAGGCGAGACCGTGCTGATGATGGCGGCTCGCACCGGCGTACCGGCTGCCATACAGACGCTGCTGGCGCATGGTGCCGACGTGAACGCGAAGGAAAGCTGGCGAGGCCAGACAGCGCTCATGTGGGCCGCCGCCGACGGTCACGCCGAGGCGATCAAAGTGCTGCTCGAAGCGGGTGGCCAAATAAACGCCCGGTCGAGCGCCGGATGGACGGCCTTCCTGTTTGCCGTCCGCGAGGGACAGGTTGCCGCGGCAAGGGCCTTACTGGCCGGAGGCGCCAACGTGAACGAAACGCTGCTCCCGAGGACCGGTCGCGGTCGCGGGGCGGAGCCGGGCGGCGCCGCGCTGCCTCCGGCTGGAGGGTCCAGCGCATTAGTGCTGGCCGTTGGCAGCGGTCACTTCGAGCTTGCGGCGGCGCTGCTCGACGCGGGCGCGAACCCGAATGCCGCCGCCCAGGGCTGGACTGCGCTCCACCACATCACCTGGATTCGCAAGCCGGGCACGGGCAGCAACGACCCCGCACCCTACGGTTCCGGGGAGATGGACAGCCTGAGCCTCGTCAAGAAACTCAAGGCGCACGGTGCGGATGTGAACGCCAGGGTGACGCGGCGTCCGACTGCTGGCGTCACGGCGCTCAACCTGATTGGCGGCACGCCGTTCTTCCTCGCGGCCAGGGGAGGCGACGCCGAGCTGATGCGCCTGCTCGTGGAGCTCGGCGCCGATCCGATGTTGCCGAACGAAGATGGCACAACGCCGTTGATGGCGGCGGCGGGCGTGGGCACGCAATCCCCGGGTGAAGATGCCGGCGCACCGCCCGAAGCGCTCGAAGCCGTGAAGCTGGCGGTCGAGCTGGGCAACGACGTCAATGCCGTGGACAAGAACGGCAACACCGCCATGCACGGCGCGGCGTTCAAGCAGCTGCCAGAGGTCGTGAAGTTCCTGACGGACAAGGGCGCGAGGGTGGACGTCTGGAACAAGAACAACGGATCCGGATGGACGCCGCTGCGGATTGCGGTCGGCGTGCATCGAGGTATGAATTTCAGGTTTCATGTGCCGACGGCCGATGCGCTGCGCGAGATCATGGTCCGCGCCGGCGTGCCGACGACGGTGGAGCCGGAATCGGTCATCAGCGGCGGGACGCCGACGAAATAGCTGGTAGCTGGTAGCCGGTAGCCGGTCGTACGTAGTGTCCGGCTTTAGCCGGACCCGCTCTCAGTGATCGTCGTGCTTCTTGTGGTACGCAATCTCCGCGTCATTTCTCTCGCGCGTGATTTGCCCGCTTTTCTGCCTGCCCGCCTTCAGCGCCGAGCTCCGCGTCGTCTCCGAATCAACGGCAAACATTGAAATGAGCCGCTCGAGATCGTGCCCCTGGCATGAGGGGCACTCGGGCGTTGTCGAGTGAAGAATCAGTTGCTCGAACCGATGTCCGCACCCCCGGCATTGGTATTCGTAGATAGGCATATTCCACCTCGCTCCGTGCGTAGCTGGCGCCGCTACACTAACGGCTCGACCTGTCCGTCGCGAGATGCGCGCTGAGAAAATTGCGAATCTCCGCGTAGATCGTTGTCATCTCCGCCTGCGAGAAACCGCCGTGCCTGCCGCCGGGAACCGTCACCAGCCGATTGGGAACACCGACCTTGTTCAGCGCGTCACGGAGGCGCACGCCGTGGGTATAGGGCACGGTCGGGTCAGCATCTCCATGAATCGTGATGACAGGGGGCAACCCTGGCCGAATGTAAGTGAGAGGGGAGACGCGTCTCGCGATTTCTTCCCGATTGACGAGGCCGCCGAGCCAGGTGACCGCATACGTCTTCATGTTCGGGCCGTCGAGGAGGTCAACCACATCTGTGATGCCGAACCAATTAACAATGGCGGCAACCTTCAATTCCTCGGTACCCGGGCACTGACGATCCAATCCCGCACTTGGCGGAATCATGCCGCTCGTCAGCGCGAGATGCGATCCGGCTGAGCCGCCGGTGACGACAAGCCGGCTGGTGTCGATGTTGTATTGCTTCGCGTTCCGGTACACCCAGCGCAATGCGCACAGACAATCTTCGACGGCCGCCGGTGCCAGCGAGACGCGAGCGAGGCGATACTCGACGTTGACGACGTTCCAGCCCATCTGCAGAAACGGGAGGAAAGTCAGCGAGCTCTGTTCCTTGCTTCCGCCGGTCCATCCGCCGCCATGGATGTAGATGAGCGTGGGATTCGGTCCGGACGCGTCGCGGCGTCGATACACGTCGAGCTTGGCTTCCCAGTTGTTGGCGGTCAGGTATGTGATGTTCGGGGTGATCTGATACTGGACGTTGATCTCGATTGCGACGGCCAATGGATCGGCAGCCTGCGCCGTTGCGACCGCCGGAACCATCGTCAGAAGGAGAACGCACTTGATTCTTGTCAACACGTCTCAAGCCTCCATCTAGTCAGTTGGGAACGGCGGGATTATACGCCCAGGAGCGCCTGAGACATTGCAGATTCCGCGATGGAAGGTGTGGTGGGCCGTGCCGGTGACCCTCCCCCGTGTTACCATGGTCACGAGTCATGGTCATGAAGAAGAAAGGCCCGCTCGTCGTGCGGGAGGGACCGGCGGACGGCCACGCCGGACACGTCGATGTCGAGGCCGGCTTCAGTCGAAAAATTTCCGCGGGCGAGTTCAAGGCGCGGTGTCTCGCGCTCATGGACGAGGTGCGCGATCGGGGCGGTGAGTACGTGATCACCAAGCGCGGCACAGCGGTCGCGAAGCTCGTGCCCATCCGCCAGAAGCGGCGCAAGCTCCTCGGCAGCATGAAGGGCACGGTCACGGTGCCGGGTGACATCATCAGCCCGCTCGACGAGCCCTGGGAGGCGCTTGCAGGCTGGAAAGATGAGCCCTGAGCGCGATCGAGCGCTGTTGCTCGACACGCACGTCTGGGTCTGGTATGTCGAGAACGAAGCGGGCCAGTTCTCGCGGCGTATCGAGCCTTTGGTCGAGACCGCCGTCAGGCGAGGCGGTCTGGTGGTGTCGGCCATCTCCGTGTGGGAGGTTGCGCTGCACGAGGCCGTCGGTCGCATCGACCTGTCCGTCGACGTGCGGACCTGGGTCGGTCGCGCCCTGTCCTTCCCGGGTGTCCGTCTCAAGGGACTGTCGTCCTCGATTGCCATCGAGAGCACTCGCCTTCCCGGGCAGCTTCACCGCGATCCGGCGGATCGCATCCTCATTGCGACGGCCCGGCTACTTGGCGCGGCGCTGGTCACGTGCGACGAGCGAATCCTGGCCTACGCGAAGAAGGGACACGTCCGCGTTGTCGACGCGACTCCGTAAT
>JANNJO010000238.1:0-7722 GCA_031395755.1 Acidobacteriota bacterium | reverse complement strand
GCGCGAGCGGCGCGACGTGTCCGAGTTGCGAGTTCCCTCACTAACACCCAGCCGCGCAGAATCACCCGTGTTTTCAATCGTTCGGCCGGGAGTACTACTTCTGAGGCCCTGGCACGAGCCTCTTCAGCTCGTCGAACCAGTTGATCACGACCAAAGGGCAGCCCCTACGCGAGACCGCGAAGTGCCGACGGTCGGCGGCACGCTTCTCTTTGGCGCAAGCCGTGCGCAACACTTTCCAGACGCCTGGATCCAAGCTGGGCGATTCCACGGTGTCGACAAGAGTCGAATCTCGCACCGGTCATCGTGGGAATTTGGAGCGCGTTTCCGTTTTGCCATTCTCGAATCGAAGGTTTTCAAGTTCTACGGTGGACGCATCGGTATCCGGACCAACTCGTTCGGCAGGCCGCGTAACACTCGCCTGGTATTCGAGGTCGGCGCTGGATCTTGGTAGCGCCTGAGATGTCAGTTGGCAGTGCAAGGCTGACGATGCATCGGTCGTGGCAGGTTCTTGTTGCACCGCCCGCACGGCGATCGGCCGCGACAGGCATCACACGGCAGGGTGGTCGGCGCGAACGGAGGGTCTCCGGCGCGGCCGGACATGTCAGAGCATTCTCCGATTATTTGCTCGGAGCACCCGCAGGGACACCGAAACGGCTCGCCGAGGCCCTCTTCTTGGCGTCGATCAGTCCAACGTACCGGACCAAGAACTCAAAAAACGGCCGGGTGAAGATACCAGTGTGGCTGGTAATGATGTCTTTGGCCGCCGTCACAACATTGAAGGGATTATCGGAATTCAGATGAGGATCCTTCTCGAGCGTCACGTCGCCAAACTGACGCGTCTCAGCAAGGTGCAGTGCGCAGGGATCCGGCGGCGCCGCCGGCAGCTCGAACTGCACGCTCTCGAGGTTCACGGGGCATTGGCACTCCGCTCCGGTGCGAGAATCACCGGACTGAGAAGGGCGGTTGAGCTTCAATGTGTGGGTGAAAAAGGGGTCGTAATTGCCGAGCGACTCTCTCACCGCATCTCGTTGATCCTTCGCGCGTGTTTTCTGCGCGATCGTTGAAAGCGTTCGGCCTGCCGGAAATGCGAATCGTGTAGCAAGGTCGGCCTCCGATGATACGGTCATGAGGACCGGTGTCTGCAGCCGGGAGTAATTGTCAAACCAGTGACTCCGCAGGTCCACTTCGTGATACAGAGACGCCTCGAAAGCGGGATTAACGAGCACCATGAGATCGCCCACGCTGCGGATGCGACGAATTTCGTCCCGTAGGGGCTGGCACCCTGACGGTTCACGATGCCGTAGCGAACTGACAAGCGATGTTCGGATGACGCTCGCAGTCGCTTCGTACAGCAGGGCGGCGCCGAAGCTATGTCCGATGAACACCAGGCGCGTCTGCGGCCCGACCGTGGCCCGGCGATGTAGGTCGTCGAGCTCGGCGACCAGATCCACGACGCCAGCCCGGCCGATACGATGCGCGGTTTCTTTTCTCCCCCAGAAACTGAGATTTCTGCCGATCTTTGTACTGAGCCCTCGCCAGGCAGGGTAGATGCCGACGACCCGACGGGGCTGAGCGCCGAGTCGGGTGGCAATCTCGCGTTCCTGCCTGTCGAGCAGACTCAACGCGTCGCGAAAGCACACAAGATTCCGATTGCAAACCGCGGCGTTGTTCTTCCAGCCGTGAAAAAAGGCGACGATCAGTGCCCCGGGGCCGCTGGCCGCGCGTTCGGCGGTTTGCAGCGCCAGCTGAAGCTGGTCGGGATTCCAGAGCCAGCCCTGGTCGTCGAACTCGATGACGGCGAGATCGAAGTTCCCGTTCGAGGTCGCGTGAAGCTCCAGCGATCGCGCGGCGACGTGCTGACGATGAAGCGGATCCTGTTGAATGCGTGTCGCAGATGTCTCGATGCCTTCTGCCACCGGTCGTTGCACGCGATGAAACGTGCACGTCACACCAAGCATGGCAAGAAGCAGAACGAGCAGCCGTCTCATGGGAGCGCTCCGTCGGCAGGTGAAAGACGCCTTTTTAGGAATTCAACCGTACGTAAGAGAGCCTGGTGCGTTGGCCCGTTCGGCTTGTAACTGCCGACGAGCACCGAGTGTGCGTTCGACTCCACCGTGTCGAGCCCTGACGGGATTTCGATCGCTTCAAAGCGGGAGCCGAACAGTTCTCGGAGCTTGGTAAAGCGCTGCGGAGGGCATCGCCAGTCCCCTGTGAAGCGCATGCCGAGGATGGAAACCTCGCGACGCGCAATCGCCTGGCGAACGTCGCCTTGCTCCAGCCCGAGTGCCGCAGGATCGCCGGCCCCAACGAGTGAAAACGGCATGGTCGGCTGGCAAATGACCGGCGCCACCACGTTCGTCGAGCGGAGAAGCGAGATGGGAAAGGCACCGGTCAGACACATGCCAATCACACCGACCGGCCGGTTTCCCGCCATGCGGGAGGCTTCTTCGCAAAACTGCTGCAGCGAGGGGAGAATGGCACTTGAGCCATCGGCGGCCGCACACACGAATTGACGAGAACCGCACGATCGGAGATACCCGCCAAGAAACCCGTGTCCCCCGACATTTCCGAACAGCAGCGGCAGAAATACAGTGAATCCCTCGCGATGAAGCCGATTGCCGAGGTCGAAGCAACCATCGGTCAGTCCCAGCACTTCGTGAAGGATAACCACAGGTGGTCCACTGGCCTCGCGCCAGAAATACACACGGCCGGCATCGGTATCCGGAAAGCGTCGGCGGTGCCAGTTCTCCTTCGGATCATCGGCTTGCGTGCGGACGAGGTTTTGATGGTGCGCGCACGCCGAAGGCATCCCAGTGCCAGTCACGCCCATGGTGAGCAATCGCACGGCCGCCCGACGTGATCGAAGCATCGACGCGGCTCTCTAAGGCAGCTCGCACATCACGAACGCGGGCCGCCCGCCCGCGCTCGTGCTGTCCAAGACGAACGATTTTCATGGAATCGCATGGTCACTCCGCGAAGCGCGCTAGTATCGATAGCTTCTCTTCTCAAGTCAAGTGACAGATGGACTTCTGACAGATTGACTTCGCCTTGCAAGCGGCCCCACTACACAGGCCCTACACAGCCAGCCCGGAGAGCTCTTTGAGCTGCCCTGTGCTGTCGCCCAGCTTCTCCATCGGCACGCCGAGGAGGTTCAGCATCGTGAGCTGCAGGTTCGTCAGCGGCGTGTGTTCTGGAAATACGAGATGGCGGCCGCCCTTCAGCATGCCCGAGCCTCCGCCGACGAGCAGCGTCGGCAGCGGACCGTGACTATGGCGATCGCTGTTGCTGATGGCAGCGCCGTAAAGAATCATCACGTGATCGAGCAGGGATCCGTCGCCGTCCGGCGTGTTCCGAAGCTTTTCCAGGTAATCGGTGAAGAGTTTCAGGTGATACTGCTGAATTTTGACGCACTTCGCCATTTTCTCGGGATCGTTCTGGTGATGCGTCACCGGGTGATGCGGCTCGGGAATGCCGATCTGTGGATAGGGTCGCGGACTCTGCTCGCGGCCGTACATGAACGTGCTGACACGCGTGATGTCCGACTGATACGCCAGAAGCTGCAGGTCGTAGAGCAGATGCGCGTGGTCGTCGAAGCTCTCCGGAATGCCCGCAGGCCGCGCCACGTCGGGCACTTCTTTGTCGCTCTGCTCCTCCGTCTTCTGAATCCGACGCTCCACGTCGCGCAGCGACGTCAGGTAGTCGTTCACTTTCCGGTTGTCCGCGGCGCCGAGCTGCCGTTGCAGCTGCTTCACGCGGTCCGTCACGGCATCGAGGATGCTGCGGTCCTGGCGCAGACGAGCCGCGCGGACCTTCGGGTCTGTGCTGTCGCTGGCGCCGAACAGCCGCTCGAACACGACGCGCGGGTTGTTCTCGGTCATCAGCGGTAGCGTCGGCGTGAGCCACGAGATCGTGCTGCTGTACGCGCAGCTGTACCCGACGTCGCACGACCCGATGATGCTGTTGTCGTCCATTTGCAGCTGGAGCGACGAGATCTGGGTATCGCGCTCGAACGCCCTGGCGGCAATCTGGTCCATCGAAATCCCGGCCTCGACGACGGTATCGGATTTCCTGACATGCACGCCGTTCAGATACCCACCGCAGGCGCGGGAATGATCGCCGCCGCCGTCTCCCAGAGCCTCTGCCAGGTCCATGAAGAGGCCCGTCACAACGGTCACCTTGTCTCGAAACGGCTGCAGGCCCGCAAGTGTGGGCGAGAACTCGAAATCGGCGCCCTCGCCCTTCGGCAGCCACTTGTCGTAAATGACGCCGTTTGGATGGTAGACGACGCCCAGCCGACGGATCGGCTTCGCCGGCGTCTTGACCTGAGCCGTCAGCGCCGGAATCATGGCGTCGAGCAGCGGCAATGCCACGGTCGCGCCCATCCCGCGAAGAACCGTTCGGCGCGAGATCGCCTTTTTGGTCACGATCATGATCTTGTCCTCCTCATCCGAAACGGGGCGCTTTTCACAAGCGCGAGAATCGTCGACGACCAGCGGTAGTCGTCAGCGGCGGCCGCCCGGACGATTCCGCGTATCGCCGGAGCGTCGTAGTGTTCCAGTCCGCGGCCGATCGCATAGGTCAGCAGTTTATCGGTGACGGTCCTGACGAACTGCTCTTTCTGAGCGACAAGCGCACGGCGCAGCGCCGCAGGGCCATCGACTTTCGTTCCGTCCAGGAGCACGCCGGAGGCGTCAATCGGCGTACCCGCGTCGGTGGTGCGCCATTGCCCGATTGCGTCGAAATTTTCGAGGCTCAGCCCAAGCGGATCCATTCGCGCGTGGCAGCTCGCGCACACCGGATTCTGACGATGCACCTCGAGCATTTCGCGCACCGAGCGAGGTTTGCCGTCTTTGCTGGTCTCCTCGAGCGCCGGTATATTGGGAGGCGGAGCCGGTGGCGGCGCCGCAAGAATGTTCTCGAGTAGATATTTTCCGCGGATCGTGGGCGCCGTCCGGGTCGAATAGGACGTCACCGACAAAAGGGCGGCCTTGCCGAGCAGCCCGAACCGGTTCTCATCGGTGAGCGTCACGGGCCGGAAATGGCTCCCATACACACCAGAGATACCATAATGCCGCGCGAGCTGTTCGTTGAGAAACGTCTGGTCCGACGTCAGCAGATCGACGACGCTGCGATCCCCTTTCAGCTGAGCATCGAAGAACAACTCCATTTCCTTGACGAACGCGACTCGCAGGTTGTCGTCGAACCAGGGAAACTTCTGGTTGAGATCCGGCGTGATCTGCCAGACGTTTCGCGTCTGCAGCCATTCTTCGAAGAAGTTTTTCACGAGCGCAGTGCGTGCACGCTTGTCGCTCAGCATGCGCCGGACTTGTCGATCGAGTACAGCCGGCTCGTGCAGCTTTCCACGGACCGCCGTGTCGAGCAGTTCGTCATCGGGGATGCTGCTCCACAGGAAAAACGACAGGCGCGACGCCAGCTCCACGTCCGGCAGGGCGTACGCGGTGCCGGGGGCGGCGCCCGCCGGATCGGCCGCAATCCGGAACAGGAAATCGGGGCTCACGAGCACCAGCTCGATTCCCGCACGAATGCTCGCGTCGAAATCTCCCTGCGCGCGCGCGGACCGATAGAAGCCGACGAGTCTTCGAAGGTCGTCGTTGGTCGGGGGACGGCGATAGGCGCGCCGCGCGAGCGCCGACAAGATCTTCGTCGCGCAGGCGGTCTCATCATTTCTTAAAGCCGGGGTCCCTCCCCCGGCTGCTCGCTCTGCTTGCGGGGCCCCAACGCCCCGCGCCGCTCCGCTCGCGTTGCTGGTGGGCTCGCAGACGAAAAGCCGCCGCCGGCCGGGCGAGTCCGGCGATACGCGACCACCGTAAGGCCCGCCAATGAACAGCGCTGAGATGAGGGTTGGGTTGTCGGGTTTGTTCGTGTATTCGCGGCTCCATACGGGGACCGAATCCAGCGCCAATCCCTCGACTTCGACGTTGTCTGCTTTGACGATTGTGGCGATCACCTGCCGCATGCCCGCCTTGACGGCCGCGCGCACTTCCAACCGGTCATCCGCGTTCGCCAGCGGGCTCCCGGATTCGGCGTAATTTCCGATCCCCGCGTTCGAATTCCCGGCCGTGAACTCCGGCGTGCCGCCGACCGTCAACTGGCCGATGCGGGCGCCATCGACGCGAATCTCGATGTCGCTGCGCGCCCGCAGACCTCGTATGAGGCCGGTATCGGTGCGGTCCAGCCGAATCTTGAAGATGTACTCGCCGTCCACGGGAAAATAGTGGCGCGCCGCGATCCCGCCGCGCGACCCGAGCGGAAACTCCTCTCCGAGCCTCTCGTTCTGCCAGAGCCATGTGGTTTCGTTCGAGTTGTCCTTCAGAGCGGTGTATCGCTCGAACCCTGCCGGAATTGTCGGATCGCCGACAACGATCCGCGCGATCTTCGCCGCGGCGGCGAGATAGCGGTCCAATAGCGCGGGCTGCATCGAAAGGGCGTCGGCGTTGTTGTCGAAGCCGAACGCCTGTTCGTCAGGTGGCAGCATGGCCTTCGGGTCGATTTCCACTCCAAGAAGGTCGCGAACCGCATTGGCGTATTCCGTGCGGTTGAGCCGATGGAGCTCGGCTGTCCGGCCTGGATTCACATTTGTCTCAGCGGCACGATCCAGCTCGTTCTCGATCCAGGTCGCCACGCGGTCGTAGGTCGCGTTGTCGGGCCGTCGCGCGGCCGGCGGCGGCATCGCGCGGCTTCGGAGTTTGACGACAACTTTTTCCCAGGCGTCGGCCGAGTTGAACACGTGGTCGGCATCTACGTTGTCGAGCGCGAGATTGGCAGTCTTAATGCGCTGGTTGTGGCACGTCACACAGTACGTGGTCACAAGCTCTCGAGCTGGAGTTGTCGCTGTCGCGGATGTCGTCCCGCCCTGGGCGGGCGCCCGCACTCCGGACTGGTTTGCTGACAGGGTCGCCGAGATCGTCGCGACGAGTGCGATCGATCCGAACGCCATCATCAGCATCAGCTGTTTCTGCTGTGTTCGCATTGCCGTTACTCCGGACGACACCTGTTTTGCGCCTGGCAGGGACGGCCGAGCTTCGGATCCGCGCCGTGCTTGAGCAGAATATCGGCCCCTGCCTTGTTGAAGAGCACGCCGCCGAGACGATCGCCGAAGCCCGAGGCGGCGAGCCATGGTGTGACCCCGGCCTTGTTCACAGTATTCACGTCGGCGCCCTTCTCGATCAGCAGCTCGAGCATCCTGTTCCAGCCCCGATAGGCGGGACCGAAGAGCGCATTTTCGTTGTATGTGGTAACGGCCTTGTGATCGACGCCCAGGTCGAGCAGGAATGTGACCGCCTCGAGCGCCCGATCCTCATCGTCGATAATTTCACCGATTCCTCGGTTGAGAGCGGTCGCCGCGAGCAACGCATTGGAGTTGGTCTTGGTAACGATGTGCGGATCGGCGCCGGCGGCAGCCAGAATGCGCATCATCTCTACATCCGCCGAATTGGCGGCAACGATGAACGCGGTCGCGCCAGGCGCATCGTTGTAGCCACCGGTCCCCGTGCCGCCGTATCCCGGCGGACGACTGGTCATCTGCAGAGTCGGATTCGCGCCGTGCGTCAACAACGCCTTCACGAGCTGCAGCTTCGCTTCGCGATCCGGAATTCCGCCGAACGGATCGACAAACCCGTAGACGGGGTTCGCCAGTCCGTTTTCCCACGTGCCCGCGGCCCACTGAAGCGGAGTAAATCCCGCATCAAGAACGTTGGGATC
>JANNJO010000226.1:0-6065 GCA_031395755.1 Acidobacteriota bacterium | reverse complement strand
CGCCAGTCACATAACCGATGCCTACATTCGCGACGTGACCAAGTTTCTGAATACTCTCGTTGCGCTGGAGCTCTCTGTATAACTGGCGAGTCCGATCAGGCAAAAAAATACTCGATCATTCTTACAGCACCCGACGACATGTCTGGCGCAGAAAGCACGATCTGAGAATTCAACGCAGTCGAAAGACCTGTGGTCTCTGAGACAGTTGACAGAGTGAACTTCTCGTGTCGACCGCCTTTTCCTTCGGCAAGCACGAGCACGGTATCTTCGGAGAGATCAGAGAACACACGCCTATCGAAAGCTAGAATTGAAACTGACCGAAATGATTCGCAAAGGTGGCGAATCACCGGCCGGGCGTATTTCGCGTGCGCCAGCTCGCCTGGTGCGACCATGGCAAGGCGTCCGCCCATCTTGAGAAACTGGACTGCGTGGACAAGAAAAGGAGCCCAGGCGCTTGTCAACGCTGACAGTTCCACCCCCGCCTCGCGCGATCGCGCCAGCGCCAAATCTCGAGCATCCCCTGAAAACTGTTGGTATCGAATGAACGGCGGATTTCCGACAATTGCATCTACGAGACCAAGCTCGTCAGGCGTTACGTCAAAGAAGTTTCGACGGACCAGTCTTGCTGCAACGCCGCTGATTCGCAGAGTTTGTTCCGTCAGCTCACAAGTATGAGAAAGCAGCTCGATTCCGATCAGCTGCTGGTTGGAGCTGGAGCCTAACTTCTTCAAGACCGCGTCAACAGAAAGGAGAAACACTCCAGCGCCTGCCGAAGGATCGAGCACCACATCATCAGCGTGCCGGACCGCCCAAGACGCCAGAAAATCGGCGACATACTCAGGTGTGTAGTACGCACCGTGAGCTTTCTTAAGCGACGCGTCTAAGGTCATTTCAGTGTTTTCAGTTGATTGGTAGGACGGGCGCTATTATGCCAGACGACAGCACTACAACCGCGACTATCAACGCGTTCCAGCACAATCCCTGCGAACATTGCTTTCGAACAGGAGCTCAGAAGATCAGGAGTTTTGATCAATTGCTCCTGATCTCTTGAACTCCTGTAAAAACACTGAGTGTCATGCCGACCGTAAACACCACAACTGCGCCAATGACGTTGTGCCAGAGGAATGAAATGTCGGGCCGCCCGAAGGCGACCGCGGCGACCGTGACCATGCCCGCGATGAGCCCGACAAATGCGCCCGTTCCCGTGGCGCGCCGGGTCAGGATGGCCAGCATGAACACGCCGAGTATGGATCCGTAGAAAAACGACCCGAAGCGGTTGACGACTTCAATCAGCGATCCGAGGCTGCTGGCGTAGACGGCCACCACGCCGGCGAACATTCCCCAGAAGCCCGTCGTTACCTTGGACACGAAGAGATAATGCTCATCGGTCGCTTCAGGTCGGACGAGCCGCTTGTAGAAATCGATCACGCTCGCCGTCGACAGCGAATTCAGCTCCGCCGCAATGGAGTCCGTGGCGGCCGTGATGATCGCCGCGATCCACAAGCCGACGATGCCGATGGGAAGAGCGGTCATGATCCACGTGGGAAAGACGTAGTTGACGTCGTTGTACGACCCGTCGCCGGTCGTCTGCTTGACCAACGCTGCCGCCCGCGCCCTGACCGACCGCACGGCGGCGTCGTGCCCGTTGAAGGCGTCGGTCGCCCGGGCCTGTTCTCTGACATCACCCGAGTGACGGGATGAGGCGATTTCCACGGCAGCCTGGCGCCGCGCCTGAAAGGCCGCCTGGAATTCGCTCTGAAGCACGCCATAGGCCGGCGCGGCAGCGCTGGCGCGAACGCGCTCGTCGTGGATTGGATTGAACAGCAGCGGCGGCTGATTGAACAGGTAGAACAGAAACGTGAAGATGCCGACCAGCAGCACCAGCACCTGCAGGGGAATCTTCCAGTACGCGCTCATCAGCAGCGACGTCCGTCCGTCGTCCACCGATTTCGCCGTGAGGTATCGCTGCACCTGACTCTGATCGCAGCCGAAGTACGACAGCATCAGAAAGAGGCCGCCGATCATGCCCGACCAGAACGTGTAGGTCTCCGTCAGCGTGAAGTCGAAGTCGAACGCCTGCAGCCTGCCGGTGCCGCCGGCAATCGAGAGGGCATCATCGACGCCGACGCCGCTGGGCAATCCCATCACGAGAAACACCATCGCCACGATCAACATGACGATGGTCAGCGACATCGTCTTGACGTCGGTCCAGGTGACGGCTTGCACGCCGCCGAGCATGGTGTAAATCACGGCTGGCACGAGGATGAGGAGCGCCGTCATCGTGACGCTCCATCCGAGAATCACGGACAGCACGACGGCGGGCGCTGCCGCGATCGCGCCGCACGACATGCCGCGCGAGAGCAGGAAGAGGAAGCTGGTGAAGGCGCGCGTCTTCAGGTCGAAGCGCCGCTCGAGGTACTCGTATGCCGTGTAGACCTTCGCGCGATAGAAAAACGGCACGAGGGTGACGCAGAGGATGATCATGGCGAGCGGCAGCCCGTAGTAGAACTGCACGAAGCGCAGGCCGTCGTTGTACCCCTGCCCCGTCGTGCCGACGAGCGTGACGGCGCTGAGCTGGGTCGCCATGACCGACAACCCGACCGCCCACCACGGCATGGATCGATTCGCGAGAAAGTACGACTCCGTCGTGCGATCCAGCTTCGTGCGCTTGATGCCGTCGGAGACAAGCCACGCGATGTAGGCGATGACGATCGCCCAGTCCAGAAGGTGCATGCCTCAGACCTTGAAGTGGTTCTGCAGCCACCAGAGCGCCAGCAGCACCAGGATCTCCACGACGATCACGGTGACGTAAGTGATCGTCCAGTTCCGCGCGGACTCTTCGCTCATTGTTTTGATCCCAGCCAGGCGTCGCGGAAGGCGCGCTCCGCGGGTGTCGGAGGCCTTCCTGTCGTCTCGACGGGCACGATCTGCAGGCGCGGATCTTCTTCGATCGCGATCGTCAGATCCTGGGTCACGCCGCGGCGCCGGATGGACATGCGGAGTCTATCGCCGGGCGTTCGACGCTGCACCAGCTCGTCGAGTCTACCGGGCGCGGATATCGCCGTGCCGTCGAGCGACAGCAGATGGTCGCCGCGATCGAGGCCTGCGGCGTATGCGGGTGTATCTTCGATCGTCGCCGTGCTGATCCGCGGAAACCCCTCGCTGAAATCGAACTCGACCGGTCCGATCCACGGACGGCCGGGTCTGATTTTCCGCAGTACGAGCCCGGCGCGCGCGAGCAGCTGCCGGTAGTCGACGACCTCCCGCCCTTGAATGTAGCGATCGAAGAACTCGCCGGCGAACGCGCGGTCACCGGAAATGTCGGCCAGCGTCTGCCGGAGATCCTGCATGGTGTAGGGCCGCGCGACGGCGCCTTCGACCGCCGGTTTGGCCCGCCCGAACTCCCGCCACAGCCGGCGCATGTAGTCATCCAGCGTCACCTTGCCCTCCGTGCGCGCGCGCAGCGACAGATCGAGGCCGAGGCCGATGGCGGCGCCCCACTCGTAATAGGACAAGAAAGAATTGTCGAAGTTCGTGGGGTCGCTCCATGACGCCTGGTCGATGAACTGCCCGAAACGACTCGCATCCTCGGCGCTGATGTACTTTCGCGCCGGGCTGCGCACCACCATGTCCAGGTTATCGCTCAGGCGAGCCGTGAAGTGCTCAATGCTCCAAAGACCTGAGCGGTGCATCGTGAGCTGCTCGTAGTAGTTGGTGAAGCCTTCGCCGAACCAGAGCTCGCCGGATGGGTTCGGCGCGTCGAGCTTGAAGGGCTCCAGCGATCGCGGCCGCATCCGTTCGATATTCCAGCTATGGAAAAACTCATGCGCCGCGGTGCCGAGCACGTCCAGCTGCCGATCGGCAGTCCGCAGCGATACCGGGCTCGTGAGGATCGTGCTGTTGCGATGCTCCATCCCATCTGAGGCCGCGTGAGGCACGAAGTCGGCGATGAATGTGTACGGCGCCTCGAACGCCGGCAACTCGCCGAAGATCGCCCGCTCCTCGCGCACGAGCCTCTCCACGCCCGCAGCGAACCGATCCGCATCGGCTTCGCTTCCCTCATGGTGCAGTGCAATCCGGAACTCCTGATCCAGCCGGAACGTACGCAGCGAGAAATTGCTGAGCTCGGCTGGGCTGTCGACGAGGTACTGCAGATTTGGCGCCGTGAAGGTCTGCGGGTCGCTCGTGGGCCGCAGCTGCGTCGCCACTTTCCAGCCTGGCGCCCCGTCGAACGTCACGCGCACCGGCCGGCCCTCGAGGCCTCGAGCCCACATCAGAGCGGCCGGAATATTGATGTGCGCGTGGGTGGTGTCGATGCCAAGAAATGTTCCGTCCACCTGATCGCCGAAGACTTTGTAGCGAACGCGCACGGCGCCGCTGTGCGCGACGACGTCCCACTGGCTCGTGTTCGGCCGCTCGTAACGCAGCGGCACGCCCGCACCGTCGTCTACATGGACGTCGAACACGTTCTTGGCAAATTCATGAACAGCGTATCGCCCCGGCGAGGTCCGCGACATCAGCACCTGCAGCGTGCCGGCCGGCACATCGGCGAACGTGACCTCGACCTGCATCCGATGATGCTGAGCGTCGGGAAATGACAGGTGATAGGCTACCGGTGCCTGAGCAAGCGCCGGCCCGCACACGCTGAAAAACCCGATGACACAGAGCAACTTCTTCACTGTCGGATGATCGCCGCGACAAGCTCTTCTTCCGTCGCTGCGCCTGTGATCTCAGCGCTGTCGTTGATCACCGTCTTCGGCACTCCGTTCACCCGGTAGCGGCGGACGAGATCGGGATACGCCGTGGCATCGATCGCGACGCTGGACACGAGCGGGCTTTCCACCGCGAGCTGGTTGGCGAGCGAGATCATCTGCGGACAGTACACGCAGGTGGGCGTGAAAAACACCTGCAGGGTCACCGGCCTGGTCAGCGTTTTCAGCTGCGCCCGGCTCTGATCGCTGAGGGCCGTCTCCCCTGACGCCGTCGCGCGGATCGCGTGGACCAGCGTGGGCAGCTCGTGGCCGAGCGGCGCGCCGTAGTAGCGGATGCGGTCGCGGCCAGGCGCCGAGACGATCACGGCCGGCACGCGATCGACGCCATAGACGGCGGCTTTGTCTTTATCGAGCACGAGATTCAGCGTTTCGAGGGTGATGTCACCGTCCGACTCGGCGATCTGCTTGAGCGCGCGCCGCGTGGGCGCGCACGTATCGCAGCCGATCGATTGCTCGAAGAAGATGAGGTGGACCCTACTTGAAGAGGTCATCGAACGCCTTGCGCGCGCTGTTCGGCGCCTGAGGCTGCGCCTGCGAATGGGTCTCGCGCTCGACCGTCACCCTGGGCGAAAAGAGCTCGCAGGTATTGCGCGCGTCCTTGGGTGAAATGCGCAGCGGGATCGTCTGCGCGCACTCGAACCGCTGGCCGGCGTCGAACGATTCGCACTGGGAACAGGCGCGAAGATCGGCGCCGCATCGCGTGCACCGCGAATCGGCCGCTATCGCGTCGGTGAACACATTGCCGCAGCGCGCGCAGCGCATCACCTCGTGGAAGCCCGGCACGTTCGGCGCGCGCCCCTCGAGCGCCTTGCGTTCGGCCTTGTCCGCGCGCGTTTCGATCCGTCCGTCGCCAGAAGGTTTCGGAGGGAGTTTCGGGCCGCTCGGCTCGGGGCGGCGCTCGCGCCCTGAATCCTGATACCCCCGCTGCCGATACTTACGGTCAGACACTTTGGGCCTATTTTGACACGATATACTCGGTTGACCTCCATGCCAGGCCGCTGGTTTGTCCTGCTGACGCTCGCCGTGTCTCCCTGCCTGGCTTTCACCTCAGCCGTCGCCGCGCAGTCCAGGCGCCCCATGACGCTGGTCGACCTGCTGAATATTCCGCGGGTGGGCGATCCGCAACTGTCTCTCGACGGAAAACGCATCACCTTTGCGCTGGCGAAGACGGACTGGACGGGCAACAGGCGCGTCCCGCAGATCTGGCAGATCAATGCGGACGGCACACAACTCCACCGCCTGACGTCGAACGAGGACGGCGCCGCACATGCCCGCTGGTCGCCCGACGGATCG
>JANNJO010000191.1:0-5266 GCA_031395755.1 Acidobacteriota bacterium | reverse complement strand
TCAAATTCTGACCGAGCTTCAGCATCAGTATGTGATCGCGTTCGAACCGGGCAGCGCGCCGGGATGGCATCCCCTCGTGCTGCGAACGCGGAACCCCGGGCTCTTCGTTCGCGCGCGCAGCGGGTACATGGTGAAATGAGGTCGTCCAAAGGAGTCGATATGCGACAGACAGTTCGGGCCGTGGTCCTGGTGACGGTGGTGGCCATTGCGGGAGCGGCCTGCGCCAGCAAGAGCTTCGTGCGTGAATCGGTCAGCGAGGTGAACGACAAGGTCGAGACGGTTGGCCAGTCGCTCGAAGCGACGCAGCAGCAGACCCGGGAGAACGCGGCCCGCATCACACAGGTCGATCAAAAAGCCGACCAGGTTGGCGCCGCAGCTCAGACAGCGCAAGGCTCGGCCACCGCGGCGCGGGGCGCTGCCGATGCGGCAGGGGCAAGAGCGAACGCTGTCGAAGCCTCGGCCAAACGGCTGATTTTTCAAGTGGTGATCAGCGACAATCAGGGCAAGTTCCAGCTCGGAAAAGCCGATCTGCCGGAAGACGTGCGCGTGAAGCTCGACGAGCTCGCGAACAAGCTCAAGGCCGATCCTGCCGGCAACTACATCGAGAACGAAGGCCACACCGACGCGACAGGCTCGACCGCGGCGAACGAGCGACTGGGTCTGGCCCGCGCGGAGAACGTCAAGCGCTATCTGTACGAGACCTACCAGATTCCGCTGCACAAAATCAACGTGATCAGCTACGGCGAAGACAAGCCGGTGGGGCCGAACAACACGCGCGACGGCCGGGCGCAGAACCGGCGCGTCGTGATCAAGGTGCTGACTTAGCCGCCGAGTACCACCCCGACTAGCAACCTCTGGAAGCTCAGACCGTTCGCCTTGCGGACCTTGAAGTGCCGCAGGTCGCCTCTGACGCCCGCGTGCTGTGCGAACTTGAAGGTCACGCCGGCGCCGACGCTGTAGCCGATATCGTCATCGGATAAGTCGGAAAAAAGGCTGCCGAGGCCCTCATCATCGGTTCGCTGCCGGATCAAGCCAAAGCCAAAAATCCCGTAGGGTCGGACTCTGGCGATGGGTATCGTCACGAAGATGCTCGGCATCAGCGTCATGATTTTGCCGTGGGCGACCCCATCGGCGGTTTCGAAGAAATTTCGCGTCTCAGAAAACTCGAGTTCCGAACCGATGCCGTGTGCCCCGCCCCCGCCGATAGCGACCGCCCAGGTCGTCCTCTTCTTCGACGGCCCATCTCCGCCGAAGGCATTCCCGACCGAGGCGGTAAACATGGCCTGTGCGGCTGCTGAGCCTTGAAGCGCGACGAAAACAGCAGTCGCCGCGACGAACATTTTTGTGGTGCGCAACGCGAACCTCCCGGCTCGATCTTAACCGGGAGTGCGATTGGAGGGTGAGAACCGACGATGGACGATGGACGACGTTAAGCCAATGCCCAGTCGCCGGCAACCATGTAGTTCAGCTGGCTCCACTGGGAAGGAGGCAATCGACGTCGATCGGAGTTCGTACGGCGCTCGCCGTTGCCCGCATCGCGGGCAACCTGGCGCCGCTCGCCCATTCGCCTATCCCGCATGATTCGGACGCTGGAATCGCCCGCGAACGTACGCCTCAGCAGCTCGAAGGTGGCGAAGTGGCCACGACGCACGATGATGAGTCTGGGCTCCCGCATGGCTCGACTAGTTAACCTTCGCGCCCCACACGGCCTTCGAACGGTACCAATCCTCGTCAAGGGTGGCCCACAGTGACTGGTCGGGATATCTACCGCCGCGAGGAACTGGGTTTCTCAAGCTGCCCTCCTGTATTGCCCCGATAACCGTCGTGCGCTGTGCTCATTGAGCAAGTTTCTCTCCAGAGCCACCAATCCTCATAAGTAACTGACCGATATGGTTTTAATGGCGTGAACAAATTCAGAGGTCCATTTGGAATGCTGCTGGATGGAACACAGAATACAAGTTTTGCCCATGAATGATCGTTTGGGGCATTTATACACATGCACTTACAGGTGTTGTGCCACTACGGAACAGCGTGGGCTAGAATCGAGCTCGATATTGCACCCGGAAATCGAGGGTGCGTTGGCGCGGTGCAAGACTGGTGGGATTGCCGCCTGTTGGCTTCGCAAGTAGAATCATGGACCGACGTAGCGGATTTCAGCGCTTGGCGGATACTTTTGGAGGAACGCGATGCCTTTCGTGATTACTGATCCCTGTATTGAAACCAAAGACACGGCGTGCGTGGACGTGTGCCCGGTCGATTGCATTCACCCGCGCAAAGACGAGCCAGAATTCGCGGCGATGACCATGCTCTACATCCATCCGGAGGAGTGCATCGATTGCGGCGCCTGCGTGCCGGCCTGTCCGGTCGCGGCGATTTATGACAGCCACGACTCGACTCCCGCAAGCCAGAAGGATTTGATCGAGCCCAACAATATTTATCGCAACGGCGATGCCGACTCGATGGCGCGCGCCGAAGCGATGGTGCAAGCGCACGTCGCGGCGCATCCCGAATTGATGGCGATTCCCGGGAAAGAGCGCGCGGCCGCCCACTCGTAAGCGCACACGCAACCTGCAGTCCGGAGTCGGGCGCGTCGATTCCGGACTCGCCCGACATTCCCTTCCGAAGCGTGATAAATTCAACGATCTCGCGTCTGTGGTGAGTGTAGCTCAGTGGTAGAGCACCGGCCTGTGGCGCCGGTAGTCGCGGGTTCGATCCCCGTCACTCACCCCAATCTAGATTTTCAGCGTCGCCCCTTCCTTCCTGGCGACGTACACCGCGGCCGTCATATCCCCGACGACATTCACCACCGTCCTCGACATGTCGAGCAGGCGATCCACGCCCAGAATGATGGCAATCAGCGCGGGGTTGATCCCGACAGTCGCGAGCACCGCCACGACAAACGGGATGGACCCTGCCGGCACGCCTGCCGTCCCGATACTGCCGAGCACGGCGAGATAGACGACCGTCATTTGCTGGGCGATCGTCAGGTCCACGCCCGCGAGCTGCGCGAGGAACAGCACCGTGACCCCTTCATACAACGCGGTGCCGTTCTGGTTGGCCGTCGCCCCCACCGTCAGCACGAACGCGCCGATCTCCCGCGGAACACCGAGATTCGCCTCGGACACGCGTAGCGCCGTCGGCAGCGTGGCGTTCGACGAGCTCGTCGAAAACGCCGTCAGTATCACCGTGCGGATCCGGCTGAAGAACTCCCAGGGGGAGACCCCCGCTGCCAGCTTCAGCGCGATCGGATAGACCACGAAGGTGTGGATGGCGAGCCCTCCAAGCACCGTCGCCACGTACCAGCCCAGGCTCACGAGGAAGCCGAAGCCGAAGCGCGCCGTCATCGTGAACAACAGGCACGCGACCCCGAGCGGAGCGACCTTCATCACGATGTCGATCACCTTGGCGATCGCCTTGAACACGCCGTCCAGCACCACGAGGACCGGCGCCGCGCTCTCGCGCGACACGAGAGTGAGCGCGGCGCCGAACACGATCGAGAAGAACATGAGGCCGATCATGTCGGGCGTCGATCGCGCCATCGACTCGAGCGGATTGGCCGGCACGAGCGTGCGGACGAACGACATCATGGGCGACTCGCCCGCGGTTCCGGCGCTGGCAGCCTGCCGCGAGGCATCAGCGCCGTATTCGGCCAACAGGCGTTCGCGTGTCGCAGGATCCAGGCGTGTGCCCGGCCGTACGGTGTTGGCGAGGACCAGCCCCAGCGCAACCGACGCCAGGGAGATCACGAGGCAGAAGGCCAGCGTGCGCGCGCCCACGCGGCCCAGCCGCCGCACGTCGCCGATGCCCGCCACGCCCACGATGAGCGACGAGACGACCAGCGGCACGACCGTCATCAGCAGCGCCCGCAGAAACAGCTGCCCCAGGGGCTCCATGACGTGCCTCACGATCCAGTCGAGCTGCGGCGCATCTGCGCCCAGCAGCGCGCGAGCTCCGCCGCCGAGCGCCGCGCCAACCACCAGCCCAAGGAGAACCCGGACGTGCAGCGGCATGCGCAGCCGCGCCTGCGGACGATCGTCGGTCTTCTCGTCGAGATCCGAGACGACCTCTTCTTCAAAAGGTTCCATTCGACTGGCCGGCAGAATAATATGTCACCCACGCATGAATGAGTCACCCAAAGATCGGCGCAATCCGAATCAGTCCGATCGCCGGGACGTGCCGAGAGGCGGGCGGCGCTCGAGCGATCTGCCGCATCCGATTATGTGTCCCAGTTGTGGAAAGATTCAGGACGTCAAAGGGCTGGCGAACAGCCGCGTCGTCCGGTGGTGTCACTGCCGCGCGTGCGGCGAGGTGTGGCCCTGGGCGGTCGATCTGTAACGCTGAAGAGCAGAGAGAAAAGAGCATATGAGCGAAACACGAATTGGATGGGTGGGCACGGGCGTCATGGGGCTTTCCATGTGCGGTCACCTGATGGACAAGGGACATCCCACCACCGTCTTCAGCCGCACGAAATCACGCGCGCAGAGCCTGCTCGACAAGGGCGCCACATGGGCCGACACCCCCGCCGGCGTTGCCGAGCGCTCCGACGTCATCTTCACGATCGTCGGCTTGCCGAGCGATGTGCGGGAGGTCTACCAGCAGAAGGGGGGCATCATCGAGGCGGCGAGACCCGGGACGATTACCGTCGATATGACGACCACCGAGCCCAGCCTCGCCCGCGAGATCTACGATGCGGCGAGGGCCAGGGGGGTGTCCGCCATCGACGCTCCGGTGTCGGGCGGCGATGTGGGCGCGAAAAACGCCACGCTCTCAATCATGGTGGGGGGCGACAAGGAGGCGGTCGAGCGCGTGATGCCACTCTTCCAGGCGATGGGCAAGAACATCGTTCATCAGGGAGGGCCGGGAAACGGGCAGCACACCAAGATGTGCAATCAGATCGTGCTCGCCGGTACGATCATCGGCGTCTGCGAAAGCCTGCTCTACGGCTACAAGGCCGGGCTGGACCTCGACACGATGCTCAGCTCCATCACCAAGGGCGCGGCGCAATGCTGGATCCTCGATAACCTCGCGCCGAAGATGGTCAAGCGCAACTTCGATCCGGGATTTTTTGTCGAGCACTTCGAAAAAGATCTGGGTATCGCGCTCGATGAATGCAGGCGGATGGGAGTCGCCATGCCGGGGCTGGCGCTCGTGCGCCAGTTCTACGTGGCCCTCAAATCACAGGGCCACGGGCGCCTGGGATATCACTCGCTGCTGCTTGCACTGGAACAACTGTCAAACATCAAACACTGAACACGGGCGTTAACAG
>JANNJO010000182.1:0-2727 GCA_031395755.1 Acidobacteriota bacterium | reverse complement strand
AGCTGATGACGCCGTCCTGCGGCGGCGGCTGATCGAAATCCTGATAGAGGTCGATGATGCCGTTGCGGCCGAACGCGGGGTCGGGCACGCCGGTCCTCGCGTCCAGCGAAACCAGCTGATAGCCGCGGGTCATCAGGATGATGCGTGCCTGCTTCCCGTCGGTCCAGTACTCGACACCGCGCGATACGCTGCGCGGCGATCGCTCGCCGCGCTGCCCCTCGTCGAGCCGGTAGGTCCACAGCGTCTCGCCGGTCACGGCGTCGATCGCCACCACATTGGGCCGGAAGCCGGCGACCGTGTAGAGAACGCCGCCAACCATGAGGGGCGTGGCTTCCATGTTGTTTTGAGGCCTCGGGCCGAAGTTCTCTGACTTCCAGCGCCATGCTATCCGGAGGTTCTTGACGTTCTCCCGATTGATTTGATCGAGCGGAGAATATTTGCTGCCCCCGAGGTCGCCGCCCCAATGCGGCCATTCGCCGTTGGTCACGCCCGTCTGGCCGGACACGACGACCGAGACACCGATCAGAACGGCGAACAGCGGAAGCACTATCGCGGCGCCAAGAGATCGCGTGGACATGGAGGCTCCAATCATGCGTTTGGTTTCTTCAGATCGAAGGTTGGGAGGGCTCCCGCTTGACCCATTTGTAGGCGGCGACGGAATTCTTCCAGAAATATTTTTCCGCGACGGCCCGGGGTTTCGACGCGAAATACTCCTTCGCGATCGTGAAGACTTGATCGACTGGCGCCACGCCGTCGCTGTTCGGCCAGTCGCTGCCGAACAGGATTCTGTCCTCCCCGAATGTTTCCACCAGCCGGTCGAGCCGTGCGCGGTAGCTGTTGAGATCTGTCGAGACCTGACCGTCCACGCGGCGGAGGATTGCGGACAGCTTGACGTACACCTGCGGACGTTTCGCGAACTCTCGGAGCGCTCCGTCGTAGGCGGGTTGCTCTGCGGCGGTGGGCTCGAAGTTCGGCAGATGGTCCAGCACGATGCGCAGGTTGGGCACCTTGTCGCTGATCTTCAGCATCGCCTCGAGCAGCACCATCCGGGGGTTGGCGGTGTCGAGCACCAGATCCGCGTCGGCCACCAGTTTCAGTCCGTCGATGAACACAGGATTGTCCGCCTGCCTGGCGATGTCGCGGCCCCAGAGGTTGCCGTACCGGATGCCGCGAAAGAGCGGATGCTTGCGGTACCGGTCGAAGTACTCCTTGAACTCGGGCTTGTCGGGCTCCAGGTTGCCGATCACGCCCACCATGATGGTGTCGCGCTGTGCGACCTCGAGGATCCACAGGTTGTCTTCGACCCACGGGCTCGCTTCAACTTTGATCGCCCCGACCGACCCGAGCGGCATCGCGAGTTTTCGATAGCGATCGGGGAATGCGGCGACGGGGGCGGCGCCGGCGACTCGCGGGCCGCTGTAGGGCACGCCTTGCGGCCGGGCCGGATCGAACAAGTGAATGTGTGTGTCGATGATGGGAATGGGACCGAGAACCGGCTGCGCCTCGGCCCGACCCGGGGCGGCCGCCACGGCCGCCGTTGCGGCCACGCCGGCCAGAAAATCCCTCCGGGTCATGGTGTGGCACTGCTGTCCGACGCGCGGGAACTGCATGGGGAGGCTACTGATTCTTGCCGCGCGCGTCCTCGAGAATACGCTCTGCCCGTGCAGGGTTGAAAATCCCGCATGAGCAGAACCGCGACATGTAGGTGCACGCCTGTGCGGGCGTCCGCCGCCCCTCACGGACCCAGTCGATCATCTTTTTTGCGAGCGACGTACTGACCATGCCGTGCCCGCACATCGTCGAGAGAGAGAGCACGTCGGCACTCGGCAGATGTTCGGTCTTGCCTTCAAAGCCGAGCGAATAGCCCGCGCTGTGGCGGGGAAGGCCCGCCGCCTTACAGCATCTGAGCGCGCCCTCGATGGACGTGGAGATGTTGATGCTCACGCCCATGTCGGCCTTGCGGACCTCGGTGACGAACGCTTCGGCCGCCTCGATGTTGTCGAAGACGGCCGCGGCGGTCGTTGCGGTGTCGAAGCCGGCGATGACGGCGTCGAAGTCGGGTCTGATATCACGATTCCAATGAGAGAGGGGATTCATGTGTTTCGACGGCCGATGGACGCCCCCGTGCCGCGCGTCGCCGAGATTGACGGGTTTGTACTTGATCGCCATCTCGAGGAACTTCCGCAGCTTCGGGACGATGTTCTCGTCGTTGCGGCCGCGGCTGGGCACGCAGATCACTATGATGTCGTCGCGGAAGCTCTCCGCGTCTCCGAATCGATGCAAGGTATTGGTCATCGGCTCACCAACTCGGCCTGTGCGGCCTTCTCCATGGGCAGGACGGCATTCGTATTCCTGCCGAGCCCGATATTCGTTTTTGCGCGCACGAGGTTGTAGCCGAGCTTCTCGAGGATTGGCGCGATCTCGCGATCGACGCCGTTCTCGTCGCACCGCGCGCCAACGCCCAGCGCGACGACGGTGTCAATCCGCTTCTCGACTTCCCAGACGAGGCGGACGATTTCTTCCGTCCGCGCGATCGGCACTTTGATCTCGATGATGGCCGACATCAGCTTTTCCTTGAGGATGTCCTCGCGAAGCGTGCCCGTGGCCCGGTCTTTCATGAGCGAGGTGATCGGATTGCGCGTCTCGAAGTCGACGCCCGCTTTGGCCAGCGTCCAGCACATGTCCTGAATCTCGCGCATCCAGACGCCCACGCCGGGCCGGCCGAAT
>JANNJO010000168.1:0-2036 GCA_031395755.1 Acidobacteriota bacterium | reverse complement strand
GACTGGGACGCCGGCCTTCCTCCGTTCAGGTTTCAGGACTTCCTTGACGCCGCGCAGAATGAGGGCCCTCGTCGAGCTCCCCTCGCGCGCCGCTCGCGACTTCAAACGAAATCCGGATTCGTCAGAATACGACGTCGCGCAGAGAGTGCTCACGTGGAGTTGGCGAGCTGAGGTCGGTATCTGCGCGCTCGCGGTCTACAGCGCCATGAGGACAAGGTTCAGGCCTGGCGTGAGCATGCGTTGTGAAGCTCTTCCGACAGCGCTTAGTTCTGTAAAGCCGGACTTAAGTCTTGCCGGGCCTGCGACCTTTCGACATCGCAGCTTCCAGTGACTTCCTCGCTATCTCCACCCGTTGCGCAATTGCTTTCGCCGAACTGATGGCCTGTTTCAACTCCGCAGGGCTCAGCGACTTGACCTTCGCCGCGATCGACGTGAGCAAGTCCTCGGGCGCCTCTGCCATCCTCGTGAGGGCAAAGAGGTCAGCTAACGCGCCACCACGGAGACGGTGCGGGCCAGGTCCCCTAGGGAAACGCGGGTCGACAAGGCGGTCGTAATCGAGCAGCCATTCGATGAATGTGATGTAGTCGATGGGACCATCGACGGGTACAGGAATCCGCGACGCGGGGATGACGCGATACGCGGCCATCAGGTCGACGCTGGCGTCCTTGCTGACGGAAACGGGGCTCGCGGCTAGGTGGCTGTAGAAGCCGCCTCCGCCGACGGCGGCGCCGTCAGTCTCAGGGAACTCGCCGTTTTCGTCTCCGCCGAGAACCAACTGAAGCCAGCCGGCAAAGAGGTATTGTTTGAAGACCATCTGCGGCGGGAAGGGATCGCGCGCCGCGACCGAGGCCGCGCCCCACAGCGTGGAGGCCACTCGATCGTCAGGTGGAGATCCGACGGGGTACGCCTTTTGGCCGCCGGGGCCATCTGTGAAAGTGCTGTTGGCGCTGTCAATGGGGGTTCCCTGCATCGAGGCGTCGTCCTCCATCGCGAACGCCGACGCCGTGATGAGCTTGTTCCCGCCGCCGGCGCCGCCGGGGCCGGCGATGCCGTACCAACGCGTGGCCGTCCAAGTTGTCCAGCTCGACAAGTTGTTGAAGGTCCACGTCACCTGCAGCTTGTTGGTGACACGGCGTCCGGTGTTCCAGAAAAGGAACCGGTAGCCATTCGCAGCAGAGGGGCCCGGCGCAAGTGCAGGCGCCGTCTTTCTGAAGGTGGCCCCGGGACTCACCGTGCTGACGTCCACACCGCCAGGCAACGAGGCGCCGCCAGGCCACAATTTCGAAATGACTTGGAACGTATTCATCCATTCTCCTCGAGAAGCGCCGCGGCGCTGTCAGATCTCCTGATTTCCACAACTCGATCAAGCAACTGCAACGCTGGATACGGGGACCACTGCACCGACGACAGGACGGCATTCATAGTTGATCGCTTAACGCTTTGTCAAGCGGTCGCCGAAGGCCAATTCTCCACGCTGCGTTGCGTAACAGCCAGATCGGCGCGTACGCTGATGAACCGCTTCGTATTTGCGAAACGGGCCTCGCGCTGCAGAACCCGACTGGTGCCGGCACCGGGCTCAGTTTATCGGCCTAAAACAGGCCGGGGTGCCAACTTCGCGATGCACGCCGTGGCCTATTCGACAACGTCGAAACGATCAAGGTTCATGACCTTGTCCCACGCGGCTACGAAGTCGCGCACGAACTTCTCCCTTGCGTCGGTAGATGCGTAGGCCTCCGCGAGCGCGCGGAGCTGGGCATGCGCACCGAAGACGAGGTCGGCGGCCGTGGCGGTCCGCATGACCTTGCCTGAAGTGCGATCGCGACCCTCGTACACGTGCTCCGCTGATCCGGCCTTCCACTCCGTGCGCATGTCGAGCAGGTTCACGAAGAAGTCGTTGGTCAAGGTCTCGGGCCGGTCGGTGAAGACACCGTGTGGGGATTGGCCGACGTTGGCGTTGAGGGCTCGCATGCCGCCGATCAGCACCGTCATCTCCGGAGCGGTCAGTCTCAACATGAATGCCCGGTCGAGCAGCAGGG
>JANNJO010000094.1:0-8002 GCA_031395755.1 Acidobacteriota bacterium | reverse complement strand
ATTTATACGGGCACGCCTCACGGCGTGATTCAAGGGATGCCGGAGCCCAAACGGGTGTGGCTGAAGCCCGGGGACAAGATCGCGTGCAGTCTCGAGAAATTGGGCGAGTTGACGTTTGATCTGGTGTGATTGCACTGCATCACCGAGAGATGTCAGCTGGCATCGGCCATGGCGCAGCGTGGACGGAAGCCCTTAACGAAGGGCGCAAGGCGCTGGAAGTCCGCATCCTTCGTCGCGATCGGCGCACCTGACGGATGTGTGACGGTGCCGGAAAAGATTTGCCGACGCAGTTCAGTAAGAAGCGCGAGCCCTCTTACGCAATGATGTCGCGAACGACGGCGCCGCCTTGCGCGCCAGTGAGTCGGACGTCCAGGCCCTGATACTTCACCGCGAGCTTTGCGGCGTCGATGCCAAGCAGATACAGCATCGTCGCGTGGCAATCATGCACGCTCACGGGATTCTCGACGGCTGCATAGCCCAGATCGTCGGTGGCGCCGTAGGACAGGCCTTTCTTGATGCCGCCGCCAGCGAACATGAACGAAAACCCTTTGATGTGATGGTCGCGGCCGCCGCGTCCCTGCGACATCGGCGTGCGGCCGAACTCGCCGCCCCAGATGACCAGCGTGTCGTCCAGCATGCCGCGCTGCTTGAGGTCGGTGATCAGCGCCGCCGTCGGCTTGTCGACTTCCTGGGCCTTCAAGACGACGTTGTTTCTCACGTCGCTGTGATGATCCCAGTCCCGGTGATAGAGCTGGATGAACCGTACGCCTCGCTCCGCCAGCCGTCGCGCGAGAAGACAGTTCGACGCAAACGAGCCGTCGCCCGGCTTCGCTCCGTACATCTCCAGGATATGCGGCGGCTCCTGGCTCATGTCGAGCAGCCCGGGGACGCTCGTCTGCATTTTGAACGCCATCTCGTACTGTGCGATGCGCGTTTGCAATTCCGGATCGTGCAGCGATCGATTCGCGACCTCGTTCAGTGCGTTGATGGCCTGAATCGAGTCCCCCTGCATGTCGCGGCTGATGCCGGGCGGATTGGTGATGTACAGAACCGGATCGCCGACGGAATTGAAGCGCACCCCCTGGAATTTGCTCGGCAATATGCCGGCCGACCATTGCCGCGCTGCGATCGGCTGCATCTGACCACCGTTACCCTGCGACACGAGAACGACGAAACCGGGTAGGTTGTCGGCTTCAGCGCCCAACCCGTACAGCACCCACGATCCCATGCTCGGGCGGCCCGTGATGATCGATCCGCTGTTCATGAACGTGTGGGCGGGGTCGTGGTTGATCTGCTCGGTCCACATCGATCGCACGATGCACGTCTCGTCGACGATGCCGCCGATGTGTGGAAACAACTCGCAAACGACCTGCCCCGACTTGCCGAACGGCTTGAAGCCGTGCGTCGGTCCGAGGCAGGTCAGCCGCTGTCCCTGGAGCTGCGCGATCTGCTGTCCCCGCGTGAACGACTCCGGCATCGGTTTGCCCGTCATGCCGGCGAGCTTCGGCTTGTAGTCGAATGTCTCGAGATGTGACGGCCCACCGGCCTGATACAGGAAGATGACGCGTTTTACTTTTGGAGCGAAGTCGAGCGGATTCACGACGCCGTGTGATTGCACGGCCGGCGCCTGTGTGCCAGCGAACACGCGAGGGCCGAGCAGCGAGTTCAGCGCAACGACGCCCAGCCCCGCCGCCCCACGCCCGAGGAACGCCCGTCGGCTCATCTCCCGAACAAAGTCTTCGTACATGGCGGTCAGTTTCTCGTAATCAGTTCGTGGAGGTTCAACACGGCCCGCGTGATCGTCGCCATCGCCGCGAGGCGGACAGCGTTGACGTTGGCCGGCAGCGGCGTCTCGCCGCCGCTGAGGAACTCGCGCGCGTTCGCGGGATCGGCGGCAAATCGTTTCAGGTTGCGATCGTACAAGCGGCGCAGAATGGACCGTTCTTCCGTAGTCGGAGCACGGTTCAGTGCGCGATCGAATACCCAGGCGAGCTGGGCGTCAAAAGTCGGCGGCCGCGTCCCGCCTTGCGCGGCAGCATTCTGCGCGAACACCCGCGCCGCTTCGACGTAGATGGGATCGTTCAACAGGTCGAGTGCCTGGAGCGGCGTGTTCGAGATGCTGCGGCTCACCGTGCACTCCTCGCGCGTCGGCGCGTCGAAATTCAAGAGACTCGGATGCAGGTAAGTACGCTGCCACGTCGTGTAGAGACCTCGGCGATACAGGTCCTCACCGTAACTGGCGGAGTACTCGCGTTTCGGAAAATTCAGCGCCGCAAGATAACCGGGCGGCTCGACCGGGCTCACACTCGGACCGCCGACCTTGTCGCTGAGCAGGCCGGACGCCTGCAAGATGACGTCACGCACGTTCTCGGCGTCGATGCGAAAGCGATTCTGATGAGCGAGCAGGCGGTTCTCCGGATCCGGTTTCGTGTCCCCGAGCGACGACTGCCGGTACGTGTGGCTCGTCACGATCAGCCGGACGACATGCTTGATGTCCCATTTCTGCATGAACTCGGACGCGAGCCAATCGAGCAGCTCGGGATGCGTCGGCCACTCGCCCTGCGAGCCAAGGTCGTCGATCACCTTCGAGAGCCCGGTCCCGAAGAACTCGCGCCACGTGCGGTTGACGAACGTGCGTGCCGTCAGCGGGTTGTCTCGCGACACGAGCCAGTTCGCCAGATCAAGGCGCGTCGCCCGCTCGCCTCTTGTGTCGAGCGCGCCAAGGAAACGCGGAATCGCAGGCTCGACGATGGGGGCCGAATCGTCCATCCAGTTACCGCGCGGCAGGATGCGCGTGGGCATCGGATCGGTCGACACCGTCGTCACCACGGATGGAATCGACGAGTCGAGCAGGCCACGCTCGGTCTCCAGGACCTCTACGTCTCGATAAAGATCCGCAAGGTCCGGATTCGAGAAGATCAAGTAGTCGCGCACCGCCGTACGTTCCACTTCATCACGATCGTCGGCCGGCCTCCGCAGCGCTCTCATCACGTCTTCGGACAGGCCGCTCGCCCAGGTCGTCCGACCGCTCTCGTCCCGGCTGCGGGCACGGCTGCCCGAGGTGCCGGTCGGCGGCCACGCGAATGCGTCGGCGGCAAGCGCCAGACGGAACCGTCCGATGACCGCCCGCCGCAGTTGCGAGTCGTGCCGCAGCGTCACGACGAGCGTCGTGTCTGCTGTGGTGTGAAGGGCTTCGGCGAAGCGCAGCGCAACGAACGGGTTCCTCGCTTCGCCGAAACGAATGCCCCACGCGGTGTCGAGCTTCCCGTCAATGGCGGCGAGCGGCGGCATGCTCGGATCGTTGATCGCCGAAACCGCCGGCGGCGCGTCGTTGACCGTTGCCATCACGAACGACAACCGCCGCGCCGGCTGACCGCGTTCCACGAGCTCGGCCTCCACCTCGCTCAGCAGAAATCGATCGGCGCCGCGCGCATACCGGGCTCCCGGCAAGCTCTCATCCTGCACGACCTCGAGACCGACCTGACGCCACGCTCCAGCACCCGGCTTCAACGTGATCACGTACGTCTCGCGATCCGGATTTGTGCCGCTCGCGACGACGAGACCGTCACCCGGTTTGGTGTCGGTTATTAAACTCCCGTCGAGATAGAAATTACTTTCGATCGGTTCCTTGTCGTAGATGGTGAGCGTCGCGCCGTTCAGCGCACGCGCACCAATCGGGCGCTGCCACGTCCACGCCAGCTGGCCGGCCTGCCACCGCGCGTTCAGAGCGACTTCCCGCGCCGCGTCGTCAATCGGCGGGACCGCCTTCGTCGCCGCCACTTCCTCGAGACGCAACCGGGCGGCCGCAAGGTTCGTGTCGAGGGCCGCGAGCGCCGCCTTCTGCGCCTCGGTCGGCAGCGCGAGTTTTGCGCCCCATGCGCGCGCGCCGCGGTCGGGCACGAGCCCCGTCTCCCGGATGTCGGCGAAGAATGCCTTCATCGCGTAGAAGTCCTTCGCGAGGAACGGATCGAACCGGTGGTCGTGGCATTCGGCACATCCCAGTGTGCTGCCCAACCACACGGCGCTCACCGTGCGCACGCGGTCGGCGCCGTACTTCGCGAGGTACTCCTTGGGCTGAAGCCCGCCTTCGGCCGACGTGCGATTCAGGCGGTTGTACGCCGACGCGACGCGCTGCTCGACGGTCGCGTTCGGCAGCAAGTCTCCGGCGATCTGTTCGCGTGTGATCTCGTCGAACGGCCGATTTTTCAAAAATGCCTGCAGCACGTAATCGCGGTACGGCCACGCAGGAACTGGATTGTCGCCGTGGAACCCCGCCGTATCTCCGTAACGCACCGCGTCGAGCCAGTGCATGGTGCGCTGCTCGGCATACCTCGGCGAGGACAGCAACCGATCCACCAGTCTTTCGTACGCATCTGGCGCCGTGTCTGCCAGGAACGCCCGCGTGTCCGCTGTCGTGGGCAACAGGCCTGTCACATCAAGTGTCACGCGCCGAAGCAGCGTGCGTTTGTCGGCCTCGCTCGCCGGCGCCAGCTTCTCGCGGCGCAACCGGTCCTGGATGAACTGATCGATCGGGTTTCTGATCCGCGATGCGTCCGCGACAGCCGGAACGGCCGGACGCGTCACCGGTTGATACGCCCAGTGACCCTCGTAGGCCGCGCCTTCCGCGATCCAGCGGCGAATGGTGTCCTTCTGTGCGTGGGTCAGATCCTTGTGGGCGTACTTGGGCGGCATGACGCTCGCGCCTTCCGCGAAAATGCGCGCGACGATCTCGCTCTTGTCGGGATCGCCGGGCACAATCGGAATGCGGCCAGCGCGCGTCGGCTTGATCGCTTCTTCGCGAATGTCGAGGCGCATGTCGGCCTTGCGCGCGATCCTGTCGGGACCGTGGCAGCGGAAGCACGTATCCGACATGATCGGCCGAATGTCGCGGTTGAAGGTCGGTCGATCGGGTTGGGCCGCCACTTCCCCCACCGCCGCGATGCAGACCGCGATCAGGCACAAAAGCTGACGCATCATTTTCCTCTTCTACACGTACATCGGCCGATGGGCGCTAGAGCCATCCAGCCGCGCGCGCTCCATTTAACTCACCAGAAAATCCCATCCAAACCCAGGCTGGTCTGACGGACGAACGTAAATGCCCTCGGGCCCCCGCGTGATCATGTTGTCTTCCTCGAAGCGATCGTACACCTCGCGAGGGCCGCCCGGCGCCGGCATGAACAGTTCGGCCCATGGGCTGTTGGTCGTCGCCATGATGAAGTGGACGCCGTCCCTGCTCCCTCCGCCGTGTGGAATCACCGGGATGTCGTAGGCCGCCGCGAGCGCTGCGATGCGGCGAAGCTCCGTCAGACCTCCGCACCAATGAATGTCTGGCTGCCAGATCGTCCTCAGCCCATGTTCGAGGAGCTGCCGGAACCCATAGCGCGTGTATTCATGCTCGCCCGTGACGATGCGCGTGCTCTTGATCTGACCGGCGAGCCTGCCGAATCCTTCGTAATCGTGAGGCTGCAGACATTCTTCCATCCAATACACACGATACGGTTCCATCATCTCGGCAATTTCGATCGTGTAACGCTCGGTCCAGGCCATCCAGCAGTCGAGCATGATCTCGCCATCGGGCCCGAGCGCCTTGCGGGCGCGCTCGACGAGCGCGACGTTCTTGCGCATGCCCTCGCGCCCATCTGCGGGCCCATACGGGATCGCCAGTTTCAGCCGCGTGTACCCGAACTCGACGTGCTGTTCGATGTCGTTGCCCGTGCAGTATGCGGGCAGCCGCGGCTTGGTTTCGCCGCCGAGGAGCTTGTAGACGGGCATGTTGAGTGCCTTTCCCGCGATGTCCCATAACGCAAGATCGACGGCGCTGATCGCGTTGATCGTCACGCCCATCCGCCCGTACGACAGGGTCGAGCGCCACATGATGTCCCAGAGACGCTCGACGTTCAGAGGATCTTCCTTTATGAGCAGCTTGGCGAGGTGCTGTTCGATCACGTAACCTGCGCCGGGCCCGCCGCTCCCGTAGCCCTTGATCCCCTTGTCGGTACTAATCTCGACCGTCACGCTGGGCACTTTGCCCGGGTCCGGCAGAAACAGCGAGCGGGTCGCCTTGTACTCGGGATAGATCGACATCGGATTGGCGACTTCCACCAGGTTGGTAGACCACGATCCAGGCGCCGGCTGGTAGGCAGGCACGGGCCTGCGCGGCCTGGTTTGCACCAGTCGCACTCCGCTGATTCGCAGCTTGCTCTTCTCGTCTGCGAAAGGCGCCTGAGCATACGCAGGAGCGTCCGCGCTCGGGATGGCGGCCGCGAGGGGCGCCAAACTCAGGAATGCCCGACGATTCATATCCCCTCCCTGTGCTTGCAAGTATGAGATGCGAGGGTTATACCTCATCCGACGTCCCGATGAAAAAGGCGTGGACGTACCCCACCGGCGACGCTCGTTCCGATCTTTTTAATCCGATCGAAGACCCAAGCTCGTTGGCCCGCGGGTGCGGCGCTAGGTAAGGATGCTGCGGCGGCCGGCACGTCGCCAAGTGCGCTCGTTCAAGGGACGCACAGGCGGCCCCGCGGCGGTAGACAACCTCCACGTCACGCCCTGAAGCGACTGCAACTCGCGGAGGCTGCCCGGAGAGGCGTGTCCGATGGCGCGGAGCGCCGCTGGGGCGGTCGACGGATGTGTCCAGTACCCTGAATGTCCGAGGCCGGTTTCGCCACGTCCCGACCATGGCGTCTCCGGACCGCCGCTGAACCCAACGGCCTCTGGCATGAACCCCTCGCCCGCCCATGTCTGGCCGATTCGGAATGCCGTCCGCAGCACGTTGTCGTTCGTCGAATGCAGCACAAAAGAACGGGAGATGGCCGTCGCCGCCTTGCGCAGTGTGCCTGGGGCTCCCGCTGACGAGCTGTCGATCATGTACGTGGGCACTGCAGCGGCCATCAGACACGCACCGGCCAACGCGGTGCGTCGCGTGGCTTCGTCCGAGACCAGGAACCGAATCGCCTCGAGTGTCACCCGACAGCCAAGCGAGTGGGCAACGAAGATCACGGTGTCCGGCCGTAGACCGTCGAGAAACCCGCCGAGCGCACGTCCCACTTCTTTGGACTTGTGAACCTGGAGGTGGTACGAGAGGGCGGAGATCAGCTGATTGCTCTCCGTTTCTCGATTGTCGCGATGCGGGGCCAGCGAGAGCGGCGTGTCAGACATGGCGCCCGTGATCGGCTCGATGAACCCAGGCCAGTAGAACTCCCACGCGGCCTCACGATCGGCGTCGGGCAGCATCCGCAACACCGCGTCGTAGCTTTCCTGTGCCTGTACTCTGTCGTTGTTGTAACCATGGATCAAGACGATCATCCGTCCGACGGCGGCTGGAGGGGCGAGCCGGCCCGCCGCGATCACCGTGCCGTCAACGTATCGCAGCGCGTTCGGTGGCCACATCAGGGCACTCGTCGGAGCCGCTCGACTATCGCCGTCAAGTCTCTCGCGAGCATGGCAAAGAAGCCGCCGATGATGCCGCTGACCAACGCTGCCGGCACGCTCGCGAGTGGCTCGTTTGCGACCAGCGCGGCCGTCAGGCCGAGCGCGGCTGACAGTGCTACCGCGAGCCCGCGCAGTCGACGCCTCCAATAGAAACCGCCCTCGATCTGGAGACAGTCGATACTGCGACGGACACGTTCTTCCACGCTGGCGCGCGCCCGCATGAACCGTTCCTCGGTTGTATTCCTACCCGGTTCGAACCTCTCACTCGATCGAGACTGATCCAGTTCGTGGTGAGCCTTGAATAAACTCAGCACATCGTCTTCGCCCGCCGCGTTGGCCAGCCGCAGGAGGATTGGACCATTCGTTTCGGGATCGACGATTGCGCGCTCCGCGCCGGCGCTGATCTGGCCGCACAGCTGTTCCAGTGGCAAATCGAAGAACGCCCGCGATACGGTTGGTCGGTCGCTACCCTCCGCGGTTGTAAGCTGCAGCAGTCTGTGAAGGATTTGTTCCTCGGTCGTCTCCGGTTTGATGTTCAAGCCGAAGTTGGCCGCCCCGGCCCGCCAGT
>JANNJO010000057.1:0-2192 GCA_031395755.1 Acidobacteriota bacterium | reverse complement strand
CGTTCATCGGCATCCCCGACGATTACCTCGGCGAGGAAGTCGGTGCGGCGATCATCCTTCGCGACGGCGCCCACGCCACCCCCGAAGAAGTGCGGGCTCAGACGCGTCAACGTCGCGGCGCAAAACAGCCGGTCAGCGCCTTCAACCTGCTCTGGAGTCAACAGCGCTGTCGGCGGGCGCGGATATGCGCTGATGGCGTTCCGTCAGGAGGATGTAAAAGTTGGCTGGAGCATGAACGACTTCGGCAACGTGTACTCGTCGCCGATCCTCATTGATGTCGCGGGATTGGAACAGCTGGTGGTGCTCATGGACGGCGCCATCTTCGCCGCTGTGGTCATCGAATCCGGCTCCGTCTCCATCATGGCGGATCAGAAGCTGATCACGCTCGATCAGGATGGCAACGTGATGATCGCGTATCCCCGCCCCAGGGCTTCAGAGCGACGGGTGTCCAATTTCAGGACAGCGAGGAGCTGGACAGATAAACGTCTGTCCTGTCCTAAACAGCACAGGCCAGACTGATCGGGTGCGTCAGGATAAGGAAGTGAATGCGCGAGCGATGATACGGCCGCAATTATTGCATCCGAAGATCCTGGTGGCCGATGACGAACGAGCAAACCGCGATTTACTGGTCCGACTGCTCACCGCGCATGGGTACGTCGTGGAGCCGGTGGGCGATGGTGAAGCGGCACTCCGGATACTCGAAGAACAGCGACCCGATCTCGTGATGCTCGATGTGCGGTTGCCGGGCATCGGGGGCTTCGAAGTCTGTGCCGCGATCAAGCGACGGCCGGCGACGCGGTTGACGCCCGTGGTCCTGGTCACGGGCCTGCACGACCGCCAGCACAAAATCGAAGGCATCAAGGCCGGCGCCGACGACTTTCTCTCGAAGCCCTTCGATCGAGAGGAGCTGATCGCGCGCGTCGGATCGCTCGTGCGCCTCAAACGGTACACCGACGAATTCGAATCGGCCGAATCCGTCATTCTCAGCCTCGCGCTGACCGTCGAGGCCCGCGACCCGTATACGGAAGGGCACTGCCAGCGACTCGCGGCCTATGCCAGGGCGCTCGGAGTGGAACACCACTTGCCCGAGAGTGATCTCGCCTCGCTCGAACGAGGCGGCTACCTGCACGACGTCGGTAAAGTCGGCATCCCCGACGCCGTGCTTCAGAAACCGTCCACGCTGACCGACAGCGAATACGAGACGATGAAGCGGCACACGGTCATTGGTGAGCACCTGTGCGGACAACTCCGATCGCTGGCGGCGGTTCGTTCCATCGTACGCGGCCATCACGAGCGGCGCGACGGCAGCGGCTATCCGGACGGCACTCGGGGCGATGACATCCCGCTTCTCGCGCAGATTGTCGGCATTGTCGACACCTACGACGCGATCACGACGACGCGCCCGTACCGGGTCGCGCTGCCCGCGAAGCACGCCTACGAGGAACTGTCGAGGGAAACACGCATGGGTCTCCATCGCGAAGACCTGGTTCGAGAGTTCTTGTCGATGGGTCGGTCAGGGAGCCTCGACGCCATTGCCGCGACTATCGCCACGTCGCGATACAAGGTCGCAAACCACGCCCTAACCGAGCCCGGCTTCCAGGGCCGCACCGCGCAGCACATCCGCCGAGTGCTCTAACCGTGCTCGTTCATCCGCGCTCATGTCCGGTGCGAGCACGTCGGCGGCTCCGTGGGCGCCGAGGACCGTGGGTAGCGACAGCGCCACCTGTCGCAGTCCCAGCACGCCGTCCTGAACCCGAGACACGGTCAGGACGCGACGTTCGTCCCGAAGCAGGCAGCGCAGCAAATCAGCGGTGACCAGGCCGATCGCATGGTTGGTCGCGCCCTTGCGGCGGATGATTTCGTAAGCCGCTCGTCGCACCTCTTCGGCAAGGGCTTCTTCGCGTCCGGGATTCCAGCCGCGCCAGTCCTTCAAGGGGATACCGGCGATGCGCGCGGTCGACCACAGGACCACCTCGGAATCGCCATGCTCGCCGACCACCTGCGCATGAACCGAATGGGGATCGACATTCAGGGCGCGACCTGCGACATGTTTCAAGCGCGCCGTATCGAGCATGGTGCCCGTCCCAACGACGCGAGCTGGAGGCAGTCCGGAGACCTCGGTCATCACCTTTGTCAGGATATCGACCGGATTGGTGACCATAACGATGGTTCCGCGAGCGCCACGGAGCCGT